>NZ_VPCG01000045.1:0-20250 GCF_013418355.1 Acinetobacter sp. YH12151
TAAACATTTTCGGATATTAACAGAACGCTATAGAAATAGACGGAAACGCTTTGGTCTAAGAATGAATTTAATTGCTGGAATGGTGAATTGGATGCTCTTAAATTAACTTTCGCAAGAGATCTATTGTATTTTTAATAAAGTGTGATATTTATTATTAATGAGAAGTTCTAATAAAATAAAAATTTACAGATTTTTAAAATTAAAATAAATAATAATTTGGGTCGTGATTAGATAATTTATTTATTAGATCTCTTGCGAAAGTCATTATTGCAAGTTTATCCGGTTTACGAGTGCAGCAATTAAGTTAATGCGTAAACCGAATCTTTTCCGTCTATTTCGATAGCGTTCACTTAATATTCTAAATGTTTTCAATTGACTATTAATGTGTTCGATCACAACTCGTATTTTTCCAATCATTTTATTGTACCTTTTCTCAACATCAAATAAGGGTAAATTCTTCTTTTTCTTTATTGGCATCAATAATTTAAAGCCATCTTGCTCTAATCCGTAGTACCCTAAATCGGTCATAACATATTCACAATGTTTGAATTTCTTAACCGTTTTTCTTGCCAATTTAATATCATGCTGACTGCCATTCGATATATCTAGCCCTATGATTTGTTTGCTGTTCGGATGATAGATCACTTGTGCTTTTAGCGTATGTTTCTTCTTTTTACCACTGTAGAACTTACTCTGATTTTTTTTTCGGACGTTCTATTGAACATTCTGTCGCATCAATAATGACCCAGTTAAAGTGTTCGTCTGCTGTGGTAATGCTTCGTTTTGGCAGAGTAAAACGTCTTGATTTCATCAATGCATCTTCAACCTTTTTAATGGTTCGATTCACATTACTTTCAGCGATATGGTAATTTGCCGCTAATTCCAGTTGAGTGCTGTAGTTCCGTAAGTAATTGAGAGTTAATAACAACTGATCCTCTATATCTAAAGTATGAGGACGACCTGATTTCTTTTTGAGTGATTCTGCTTTTTCTAAAACCTCTACCATTTCAGTAAAAACTTGTCGAGGTACGCCAACCAAGCGTTTGAATTCAGAATCTGAAAAACGATTTAATTTCTGATATCTCATGAAATTTATATTGAGGTGGTTTTTACTTTCGCAAGAGATCTATTATTGATAAGATAAAAAATATATTATTTTAATCAAGTTTTTTAGATGATTATTATATTCATATATTTTCGATATAATGATTTCTTACAAATCACAAAATATAACAAAAATAATTATTATAAATAAAAACAAATATATGGGTTTTTAATCAATATAAATAAATATGTGAATAATGCTGGATTCTACTTTTCATTTTTTTATGTGATTTAATATTTTCAGATAAATTTAATCTTACTCAACCCAAGAATTAAATAAATATCTTAGATCAGAGGATATTAAGATTATGAGAATATTAGTCATCAATCTGGGTTTATTATGTTTTTGTTTTTTAAACAATGCTTATGCCACATCTGATGAGTGGACGCAGCGTTGGAAATCATCAAGTGCCCGCTCCAATGAAAATCTAGTTCAAGCCAATCTGATCGAGCTCAAGGAGTCCGATTATTATTCTGGATTAGGTAGAACCACTATTTACAGTACCTCAACCACCTCTATAGGTACCGTAAATACACCCACCAACAATATCAATGTCGAAGGTTCAGACAACAACATCGATATTTCGAGTGAATTACTCAATGAAGCACCTGTTAATTCAAATACCAATCAAAACGCTCAGCGCTGTCCTAATTTAAGTACTCAATCAGGAGAGTCACTATGCTGAATTTCTCCTTAACCCGAAAATATATATTTTCTCTGAATATTCCTGTTTTTTTTAGCTCGCTTCTAACAGGCTGTACAGGTTTAGCTCCCTCAAACAAGAAAGCAGTTAGTCTGGTGCAAGGACCACCCATTACCGATATTTTTACCCCTTTTGATATGGCGCTCTCCTGCCTCAAAGGGCAACTACGTAGTGATGTGAGTTTTTCTGTTGGCGCGATTCTGGATCAAACCGGTAAAGATGTAGTCACCAATGGCGGAAGTGGCAAAATGGTGACCCAGGGTGCGGGAGATATGGTGCAGTCTGCCTTGTTTCAGGCAGGCGTCAGTTTAATGAACCGACGTGATCCCCGGATTATCGAAAGTGAAGCCAAGTGGGGGATTCGTGATCCAAGGCAAATTCAGGCCTCCGATTATTATGTCACCGGCAGTATTAACAGTCTGGATTTTATTCCGGGCGGGGGTTTTGACATGCAAATTGCCGGAGTGGGCCCAAATTACAGTCAAACCCGTATTATGGTCGGTTTGGATTTATCTCTGACCGATACCCGCAGTAGTAAAGTGGTGGGTAATGTTTCTTTGCAAAAGCAGATTGCTGCACAGGATTATGGTCTTAGTGCAGGCAGGTTCGCGGGTCGTACACTGTTAAATATTCAAATTGGCAAGGGAGAACGAGAGGCGACTAATTTTGCCTTACGCCAAATGTTGAACCTGGCCACTTTTGAATTACTCAGTCAGGTCGTGCCACCGGCAGTGTTTGCAAGTTGCCGTGCGGAAATTCCACCTGAATTTGGTCGCTTAGATCTCACTTGCAGTTCTGTTGCCTTGCATAAATATAAGAAAAATCAGCAACAAATCAGTACCGATTCCAGCAACCCTGTTCAGGAATCGGCCTCACGTCAGGCAGATTCATCCAATGAAAAAAACAAGTCGACCAATTCACCCAGCAAAGATACCAAGCCGCCTAAGCAGAAAGAATCTGAGGTGATTCAGAATCCTGAAGCCGAGCCTGAAATGAGCAAACAGGAACTGATTAAATATATTAGTAAGACTAAGCGCCCATCTCCGACAAGCAAAATAAATGACAAAAAAGATAGTCAAGAAAAAGCTGACAAAGAACAAGCTGAGGAGAAGTCATCCAGTTTATGGGATGCCAATCCAGAGGTAGTAGAGAATTACTGGTCAAATACTCAACGTGATTAAAAAGATTTGAAAATGGGCTCGCTCCCATTGTCAGAAGAAGTACTTAGCGAGAGGTACTTCAAAATAACAGTAGGAAGAACAATGATGAAAAACACGATCAAAACAGTCGCATTATCCGTCGCCTTTCTGTCTAGTGCGGGGATGGCATATGCTCAAGAAACCAATGTGGAAGTAGATACCGGTTTACAAGCTACTCTGGATTCTATTTCTCAGCAGGTTGAAAATGGTTCTGCGCTGAATCTGGCAGTGAATACAGGTGATGTTGATGCAAGCGTTGATTTAGAAGCACTTGCAGGAGCAGTAAGAGAAGTACCAGATGCGATTAGTTCAATTGAAGGGACAATTGAAACTACTGCAATTGGTGCAGCGAACACAGGTAGTATCACGATTGAGCAAGGCAGCTTCAATCAGGTGATATCAGACGTATCAGATGAAACATATGACTATGATTTCAGTCAAGTCACCAGTGCAACGAATAATTCTGAAACCTTAGAAGAGTTATCCGAGGTTGCGGATAGTTCAGATCTCTCGGAAGTTGTAAGTTCATCACTGTCTACCAACTATAGTGAGCAGATCAATGAAACTTTAAGCAATTATAGTGTCGCGAACATTGCCTATAATGCGGGTACCATTGATGCCTTTGTCAATGCGATTGCAGAAGGAACTCAAACTGCTATTAACAATAGCATCACAACTACCGCTATCGGTGCTGTAAATAGCGGCAGTATTACTGTGACGGTTAAATAAACTCTTGTTCAAGGTGAACAGAGGTCTAATTATTTGCAGATAGTTAGACCTCTTTATCTTATAATAAAATTGCTATAACTGGTTGTTTATTCATCGGATAGAAAAATTATTTATTTTATGACACGATCTATTTTAGAGGTTTAATCACTTCGAATTTAAAAGTAAGCCATTTATCTAGGATCAAGTCAGGAATCATGAATAACACATTAGATTGAACTAGAGTCGAGCTTTGAATATTTTTAATTTAATTCATCAGATAGACAAAATAAAAAAGAGCGCATAAGCGCTCTTTTAAAATTGATTGTCGAGCTTAGTCGCGAACAAATTCAACTGTGCCATTTGCCAAAGATTTTACGCGTGCCAGTGACTCCACACGGTAGCCTTTTTCAAGCAGCAAGTCGCGACCAGGCTGGAATGATTTTTCAATCACAATACCAATACCGACCACTTCTGCGTTTGCCTGATGAATCAGATCGGCCAGACCCAGCGCCGCCTGACCATTCGCCAGGAAGTCATCAATCACTAAAACCTTGTCGGTTGAGCTGATGTGTTTATTTGAAATCGCGATGGTGCTTTCAGTCTGTTTGGTAAATGAAAACACTTTAGAGCGGTATAAATCATCTTTCAGGGTCAAAGACTGGTATTTACGTGCAAAGATGACAGGTACACCAAGTTCTAAACCTGCCATCACTGCAGGTGCAATACCTGATGCTTCAATCGTAATAATTTTGGTGATACCAGCATCCTTAAACAGACGCGCAAATTCTTGACCAATTAATTGCATCATGACTGGGTCAATCTGGTGGTTTAAGAAAGAATCCACTTTCAAAACTTCTTCAGAGAGAACGATGCCTTCGGCCAAGATTTTCTGTTCTAGTGCATGCACGGGAGAATCCTCAAGAGCAGGTGCTTTTTCAAGCAAAAGCGTATTGTAAAAAGCACCCGGAAAAAATCAAGTGAAATTCGCCAAAATCTTAGTTGCTTGCACCTTTATAGTCAGTTAATAGCAAACCATAAGAGGTTTTCTTGTCTACATGCGAAACTTTGACTGGCAGATAGTCAAGTTTCGGTGCCAGCCAGAAGATGGTTTCACGACCCGGCTTGCTATGCTTCATCACCACCTTGATGGTATTAAAAGAACCATATTTGGTACTGACCGTTTCTGAACCTTGTCGAACAAACTTACGGCCTTCGACCTCTTTAGCATCAGCAAGATAATAATTCGATTTTAAGCCACCATTTTTTAGATCTTCACGAATTTGTAATTCCGCATTCAGTTCATCCAGAACATCGGCTCTCCAGGCAAAAGAACGCTTTTCATCATCTTTTCTGGTATTGATGGTTTTGCTGGAAGGATTAAAGTTAATACTCATGGTGTTGTTATGTACCAGGATTTTACTGCTACGACTGAAACTGCTGGAGCCAATCTTGCCGTTATTAAAGGTGAAACGGCTGGTTTCAGTTGCTGAAGCAATACCACCGGCTTTTGCAGCAAAGACGTAAGTCCAGTTATTGCCGGATTTACTCAGAGTACGGGTGGCAGAACCCATATTCTTGCCATTATAGCTAAATTGATAATTGGCTTGGAAAGGCGTCATGGCAAAAGCCTGGCTAGAAATACCAGTCAACAGTATTGCACCGCTTAGACCTGTGGTCATCGCTAAAGTCTTAAATACAGTCTTCACCATTAGTCATTTTCCTATATTGGTTAAACGGGCAAAATATCTTACTTGTTGTAGCTTTTATTCTTTAGGCAAAATATGGAAATTTAAGGGATATTTCTAGCAAAAATGTATCTTTCATGTAGTTTTTTTCAACAAAAGTTCAAAAAACGAGATTGAATAGTATTCAAGACGGATCTTTCTGTTTGATCGGGGTCACCAGGTTATCGTCCATTTCGTCTTCATCCCAATTTTCCTCTCTGTTTTGAGAAAGTTTCCTAAACAGGGCTGCCAGATTCACATTACCAATCACCACCAGTTCAGCTTCGCGAAGCACTGCATGATTCACATGAACTTTACCTAGAGTATCAATAATCGAACGGTTTTTGCCTAACCAGCGGTTCAAGTCCAGATACAGCAAGTCATCAATGACTTTAATAACGCCAAGTTTTTCCAGAATCATGCCCAATGGATCTTTGTTCAAGATGCGTTGATAGAAGAACAGGGCAAAACGCACCCCAAGCTTATACAACAGATTTGGATATTTGGCGTCAATAAGCTGTGTATCACTGATTTGCTCGAATACAATCAGCTGGGTGGTCTTATTCAGTTCCATCTGAACCAGCTTCAAGTCTACCGACAAAGTGATATTCAGGCCTTTATAGTCTAGTGTCGCGTAGAGACGCAGCCAGTCTTCATGCAGGTCTGCGTGTAAGTCTTTCAGTGCATCGACATTGTCGGTGACAAAGCGTTGAAAAGTTGCATTTAAGAAGACTTGCGATAAAGGGAATTCACGCTCATCCTCAATAAATCCTTCCGCCCTCTGATACACTTGGCGGATTCGGTTGGAAATATTGGAAATTAGCGTTTGCATATTGAAGCATCCTAGCAACTTTATTTTTGACTCGAAGTGTATCTTGTCGAATTGTATGAAAAATACAAGTATTCAAGCTTGAAGTTTAGCAAAATAAATAGCACCATTTTTATAGTTTTAGTTATGTAACGTTGAAGATTTGATGGATTTGGCATTTTTAAAATAGAAATGCCCAATTTGTTTGTTTTTAATCTTTAAAATACTTTTTTGGGGAACTGAACTCAGGACTGAGTTTGGGTAATGTGATAAACAATAATATTAATGCCTCTGGTCAGAACCTGGTGGAAAGATCCAGTATTTAGCAGTGCCGTGCTCACCGCAGGCATTCTGCATTTGATCGTATTGACACTGGAATTTGGTATGCCGCAAGATCGGGAGACCAGCACCAAAGAAATTGCAGTCAGCTTGCGACAAACAGATGAAAAAATTGAACACGCTGATTTTCTGGCCCAGACAGACCAGCAAGGGTCTGGCAAGTTTCGAGAAGCGCATCGGATGTCGAGTGATATGCCATCTCCTTTGTTAGAGCAGAAGGCAGGGGAAGAACAACAAGAAAGTCCGGATCTGCTGCAACAGAAACAGGAACTCAGTTTTGAAGAAAAAGTGCTGATGACCACCTTGAGCTGGCAAAAACAGGCAGAAGAAAATCAGCGTAAAAAAATGCAGGAGCAGTTACAAAGCCAGTTTCAGGCCAAAGCAGCCATGGTGGCCAGTCTGGAAGCGCAATATTTACAGCGTCAGCAAAATTTTAGTCGTCAGCAAAAAATTAAAACTGTGGATGGTATTCAATCCAAGCAGGATGTCTCCGCACCCTATCTGGAAAAGTTCCGTCAGAAAGTAGAGTTTTATGGCAATCAGTATTATCCGGAAGCTGCCAAGCAGCAGAATCTGGCAGGTGAAGTTCGTCTGATGGTGATCCTGAATCAGAATGGAGGGATTCGTGCCATCCGATTAATTGACAGTTCAGGACATGCCATGCTGGATGAGGCTGCGAAATCTTCTGTACGTAAAGCGGCGCCATTTGGTGCGTTTGATGCCAAAATGAAGGAAATTTCTGAATTGCGGATTATCCGAACCTGGCGTTTTGATCCGGCTGAAGCAGAGTTTGAAGTACGTTAATTCATTCTAGTTCTCTCTCCCTTTGGGAGAGAGTTAGAGAGGGGTTTTAACAGGTATTAGAACCTCTCCCTTGCGAACTCAGAATATATTCTGAGGATTCTCATCTCCTAGAGGAAGAGCGAATATAAAGCATTAAAAAAGCGAGCCTCAGCTCGCTTCCTTCATTTTCTTTTAAATCTTAATCTCGTTCCAGATAAGGATTTTCAAAACCCAGCTTGGCCAGAATTTCAATTTCAATGCCTTCCATTTCTTCCGCATCTTCATCTGATGTTTCATGATCATAACCCATTAAATGCAAGGTGCCATGCACCAGCATATGGGTGAAATGCGTCAACGGCGCTTTTTGCTGCTCAAGCGCTTCAGCAAGTACCACAGGAATACAGATCACCAGATCGCCAATGGGAAAGGCATCCAGAAATTGCGCCATTTCATCTGGAAGATCGCTCGGAAAAGACAGGACATTGGTCGATTTGTCTTTGCCGCGATATTCTAGATTCAGTTTATGACTTTCATCATGATCGACACAGGCAATTCCGATTTCGCAATTACTTTGCGTACCGATATGACCTAAAGTGGTTTCGACTACTTTTTTAATAGAGGCACGTTTTAGTACCAGTTCAGGTGACTGAAAATCCTGCTGTAAGGAAAGACTAAGTTTCAACACAAATCCTTAAATTGAAAGCTTAATGCTGTGCATCTGCGGCAGCATTATTTTCAGCGATCAAGGCGTCCTGACGTGCTTTACGTTCGGCACGTGCTTCTGCACTTAAACGCTGCTGATCACTGTCCCAGCCTTCATAGGCTTCAACAATTTTCTGTACCAGTTGATGACGAACCACATCACGCGAATGAAAACGGGTGATATGAATTTCAGGGATTTTATCAATCACACGCAGGGCATGTGAAAGACCAGACTGTTGGCCGCGCGGTAAATCCACCTGCGTCACGTCACCAGTAATGACCGCTCGTGAACCAAAACCTAAACGGGTCAGGAACATTTTCATCTGTTCTGGGGTGGTGTTCTGTGCCTCATCCAGAATGACGAAAGAATGATTCAAGGTACGGCCACGCATATAAGCGAGTGGCGCCACCTCAATCACTTGACGTTCAATCAGCTTGGCCACTTTCTCAAAGCCGAGCATTTCATACAAAGCATCATACAATGGACGCAAATAAGGATCGATTTTCTGGCTTAAATCCCCTGGCAAGAAACCCAGTTTTTCACCGGCTTCGACCGCAGGACGCACCAGTAGAATGCGCTGGATTTCATTGCGTTCCAGCATGTCCACAGCAGCAGCGACAGCCAGATAAGTTTTACCGGTTCCGGCAGGACCTATACCAAAAGAAATATCACTTTGCAGAATACGCTGTACATAACGTTTCTGGTTGGCACCACGCGGATTGATCCGGCCTTTACGGGTTTGTAACCAGACATTGTCCAGGCCGGTATGTTCTTGGTCTTCTAGATCTTGCTGGAGTTCACGGTCAGTCTGACTGCCCTGAATCATTAGGTGCAGGGTATCTGCGCTGATCTGCTGGCTCTGTTCAGATTCTTCGTGTAGACGTTGCAAGAGCATTTCGGCTCTTTCAACGGCATCGATTCCACCATCCACAATAAAACTCTCTCCGCGATGGGAGATTTTGACATCTAAACGTTGTTCAATTTGCTTCAAATGACCGTTATAAGCACCTAACATCGCTTGGATACGGTCCATTGAAATCCCAGGAAAAGCTACTGTACGTCGAATCGCTGCAGTCAAAGAGTATTCCTTATGAAGTGTACGTTATATGCTCTACATTACGCCACGTCAGGCTCAAGATTCAAGAGTTCACCATAAACTAAATTCAAAGTTTTAATTTCGGTCACTTCGATCTCGGCAAAGCGACCTACCCAGGCAGGATCACCAATAAAGTTGACATAACGGGTGTTGTCCGCCGTACCCACCAGAATATTCGGATCTTTATCAGAGACTTTCTCGATCAGTACCCGCTGGATGCTACCGAGCATGGCATCCGTTTTGTCAATACTCGAGCGTTTAATCCATTGCTGAACTTTGGCCAGACGTTCTTTTTTGACATCTTCCGGAATGGTATCTTCCAGTTCTGCCGCAGGCGTACCCGGACGTTTTGAATAGATAAAACTATAAGAATGATCGAAATCCAGATCTTTAATAAATTGATAGGTCTCTGCAAAGTTCTCATCAGTTTCACCCGGGAAGCCAATGATAAAGTCTGAAGATAAATGCATATCGGGACGAACTGAGCGTAACTTTTTAATTTTCTCGATATAGACATCGATGGTATGGTTACGTTTCATGGCCTGAAGCACATCATTCGAGCCACTTTGTACCGGCAAATGCAGATGCGAAACCATTTGTGGCAGGTCGCGATAACACTGGATCAGGTCATCATTAAATTCGAGTGGATGCGAAGTGGTATAACGAATCCGGCCAATGCCCGGAATATCCGCGACTAAACGCAACAGATCGGCAAAAGTACAGATATTGCCTTCAAAGGTTTCACCACGATAGCCATTGACGTTTTGACCCAGCAGGGAAATTTCACGCACGCCTTTTTCTGCCAGACCCGCAATTTCAGCCAATACATCATCCAGTGGGCGAGACACTTCTTCACCACGGGTATAAGGCACCACGCAGAACGAACAATATTTTGAACAGCCTTCCATGATCGAAACAAAGGCTTTATAGCCCTCAACACGCGGTTCAGGCAGAAAGTCGAATTTTTCGATATCCGGGAAGGAGATATCTACCAGTTTGATTTTTTCTTTTTTCGGTTTTTCGATCTGGTCAAAATGCTGATCCAGCATTTGTGGCAAGCGGTGCAGGGTTTGCGGGCCAAAAATCATGTCGACATAATTGGCACGTTTCTGGATGTTGTCGCCTTCCTGAGACGCCACACAGCCGCCAACCCCGATAATCAGATCCGGATTCTTGTCTTTCAGTTTGCGCCAGCGACCCAGCTCGGAAAACACTTTTTCTTGGGCTTTTTCACGGATCGAGCAGGTATTCATCAGCAGAATATCGGCATCTTTAGGATCGTTGGTCAGCACATAGCCATGAGAATCGCCTAACAGGTCTGCCATACGGTGACTGTCGTACTCATTCATCTGACACCCTTGCGTTTCGATATACAGTTTTTTTACTGCAATCTCATGGACAGGGGTGTGCGCTGGCTGGGTAACAGTGTTTTCTGAGGCAGCTGGGGCACCATTCGGAATGAAGGTTTGAACCGTCATGTAGGCTCCTACAAGGTAATACGTTGAAAGAGTGAACGAACAGCCTGATTGACGCATCAAACAGGTGAATAACAATTCAATTCACGGACTGAAATATGGGAAGGCGCATATTTTAGCAGGAAAGTCGCTTAAACTTATAGCTTAAATTAAACGTGGAAAAATATTGATTTATGGGTAAAAATTGTCTGTAGATTAATATTGCTTAATCATAAGGTTACATAACTGAACAATACAGTTGCTTATAATATTTCAACAAAGCTCTTATGATAAGCAACATAGGCTAGGCACAGAATCGATGAGAGAAGGCAAAGGGATGTTGAAACACACTGAAAATATGTATAAATATTATAAATTAATTACGTTAAGTGTGGCGTGTATCTGTTCAGCAAGTACATATGCAGCTGAAGAGCAATTTAACGATGCCTTACGTGCGGCCAATGCAGGTAATACTGAATTATTACAACAATATCGCCTGTCCATGCAGAATGATGCTTTAGGCTATTATCCGGAATACTGGATTTTAAACCAGAATCTTGCCTTGCAACCTGCCAGCCAAATTGTCAGTTTTGCTCAGCGCTACCCGCAATCTGCGATGGCTGAAAAGCTGGCAGCGGACTATGTCGAAGAAAAAGTCAAAATGGCAGATTTCACCACGGCTCAACCGGTATTGCCTTATGTGACCAATGCTGATCCAGCTGAAGCCTGTGCCGTAGCACAAGTTCGTGCCAAAGCCGGTGATGAGCTGGTTTATGCCGAGTTTAAAGAGGTCTGGCTAACCACCAATAGCCAACCGGATTCTTGTACTGGACTTGGTCGAATGATGCTTTCTAGTCCTTTAATGACGGCAGAAGACCGCCAACAGCGACTTTGGGTACAATTGCGTGCCGGTCAGTCAGGTCAGGCCATTGCTACTGCGCAAGGAATCGGTCTGAATCTGTCTTTAGCACAACTCAATTCGATTCAGGCCAATCCAACCAATTATTTATGGTCTGCACCGAAAAACAGTGCGGCAGAACATGCTTATCTGATATATGCACTGGGACGTCTGGCAGATAGTGATCTGGACTCGGCGTTATCCATTGTGAAACGGACTGCTGAAGGCACACCGGTACAAGTACAACGTGCCTTATACCGAGCTGTGAGTTATGTCGGTGGAACCACAGTCATGAAGAACAACTTTAACCGGGAAGTGTTAAATGCCTTTGATGCCAGTTATGGTCTGCCATTTAGTCCGGAAGAAGCTGAGATTTATGCGCGTCAGGCCATCCGTTTTAGTGCGTGGGAAAGCCTAATCCGTGCGATTGATGCCATGAGCGTCAATCAGAAACAGGAAGATCGCTGGCAATATTGGCTGGCCCGTGCCAGTGAGCAGCGTGCAGATCGTAGTTCAAAGAAAACTGCAGAGAGTATTTATCGTACATTGGCCGCCGGGGATGATTATCACAATCTTCTGGCACGCGACAAGTTGGGACAGCTGACTGCGAGCACACCCAATCCAATTCAGCCATCGAATCAGGCCATGCAACGTTTGAATCAGGATATTCATTTCCGTCGTGCGTTCACGCTACGTAATATCAGTGCACCGAATAACTACATTAACCGTGAATGGAACTGGGCAGTGCGTCAGGCCTATCTGAAGAAAGATGATGAGCTGTTGCTGGCCGCAGCAAAGCGTGCCATGGACATGGGCTGGCATGATCGGGCCATTTATGCAGCTGACCGCACCGTGAACAAACATAACTACAATTATCGTTATCCAATGCCGCACCAGAACTACGTGGTCAGTCATAGCCGCAATGCCGGGATCGATCCGGCTTGGGCTTATGGCTTGATGCGTCAGGAAAGCCGTTTCAATACCGTGGCACGTTCACATGTGGGTGCCGGTGGCCTGATGCAAATCATGCCAGATACCGCCAAGCTGGTGGCACGTCAAATGGGTGAGACTTATAATCCGGCAGCTTTGACCGATATGAATACCAATATTCGTTACGGCACCTTTTATTTATCGACCATTCAGCGTCAGCTCAGCAACAGCCCAGTCTTGGCAACCGCAGGCTATAATGCCGGACCAAACCGTGCCCGCCGTTGGCAGCCGGAATTTCAGGGCATGGCAGCAGATCAATATACTGAAAGTATTCCTTTACTTGAAACTCGGGATTATGTGAAACATGTCATGACCAATGCCACACATTACGGTCTCTTGTTGGGACAGGGTGCACAGTCCGTGGGTAAGCGTATGCAACTGATACCATTACGTAATACACAATAAAATTAAAATTATTGGGGATGGTGCTTTATTCATGAAAATAATGAAGGATCGTCGAGTTTGGGGGAAATGGGCAGCGCTTGTATTCTTGGGCAGCAGTCCGGCAGCATTCGCCATGCCGACAGACTATGTTATGGATGTAGAAATGGTGCCGGCTTTGTGTAGCCTGTACCCTGAATATGCAAAGAAACGAAAATGTCTAGAAGGTTATTCCTTGAATATTTCCGGCTTATATCCTCAGGCTACGTCAGAAAACTGTACAACCAATAGCTCTGCAAAACTTTCACCGCTTCAGTCCAAGGTGGTGGCCAGAATCATGCCGGATGAAAATACCCGGACCATTTTGTGGCGCAACATCGGCGGTTGCGTTCCGATGAATGCCAGCCAATATTTCCGGACGATTATCAATTATGCAGACCGGCTTAAAGTGCCGGCAGAGCTGACTGAACAGGAAAATATCACCATGTCAGTCGATGCGCTGCGTGTGAAATTTGTGAGAATTAATCCGCAATTACCCGCCAATGCTTTGAGATTTAATTGCCAGCTTACTCAAGCTAGCAGCGTGTTGACCTCGATCAAAGTCTGTTATCACAAAAATGGCAATTATAAATCCTGTCCTGCCAACATTATTAATACATGCCCAAAAACTGTCACAATAAAAGGAACATACTGAGCTTTTTTGCCGGTTTAATTTATATTTCCTATCAGACTTTAGATGAAATCCGTCCTCTTTTATATGCATCCGGCAAAGGATTGGAGTACAATCTTTCGCGTTTACGATTATTAGATTAAATACTAACTATTTAATCGCGTTGAATATCCTCAATTGGAGATAATTAGATGAAGCAAGCAGTTCGTGTTGCCGTTACTGGCGCTGCAGGTCAAATTGGTTACAGCCTATTATTCCGTATCGCAAGCGGCGAAATGCTAGGTAAAGATCAACCAGTGATTTTGCAATTGCTCGAAGTTCCTTTTGAGAAAGCTCAGCAAGCGCTTAAAGGCGTAATGATGGAGCTTCAAGATTGTGCATTCCCGCTACTAGAAGACATGATCGGTACTGATGATCCTAAAGTTGCATTCAAAGATGCTGACTACGCGCTATTAGTTGGTTCACGTCCACGTGGTCCAGGTATGGAACGTGCTGATCTGCTTAAAGTGAATGGCGAAATCTTTATCGGTCAAGGCCAGGCACTTAACGAAGTTGCGAGCCGTGACGTTAAAGTTCTTGTTGTAGGTAACCCTGCGAACACGAATGCTTACATCGCGATGAAATCTGCTCCAGATCTTCCAGCGAAAAACTTCACTGCAATGTTACGTCTTGACCACAACCGTGCTGCATCTCAAATTGCTGCTAAAACCGGTAAAGCGGTTAAAGACATCAAAAATCTTACAGTTTGGGGCAACCACTCTCCAACAATGTATGCTGACTACCGTTTCGCTACAATTAATGGCGAAAGCGTTAAAGACATGATTAACGACCAAGATTGGAATGCAAACACCTTCCTTCCGACTGTTGGTAAGCGTGGCGCTGCCATCATTGAAGCGCGTGGTTTGTCTTCTGCTGCTTCTGCTGCAAACGCTGCAATCGATCATATGCGCGATTGGGCTCTTGGCACAAATGGCGAATGGGTAACCATGGGTATTCCTTCTGACGGTTCTTACGGTATTCCTGAAGGCGTTATGTTCGGTTTCCCTGTAACGACTGAGAACGGTGAATACAAAATCGTTCAAGGTCTAGAAATCGACGAGTTCAGCCGTGAGCGTATCAATGTTACATTGAACGAACTTGAAGAAGAGCGCGCAGCGATTGCTGACATGCTTAAATAATTTGATCGTTTAGATTAAGTTGAAAGAGCACTCCATTCGGGGTGCTTTTTTTATATCTCTATTTTTTTGATGAACAAAAAATAACATGCTGTGATGCAGCAGCAACTGAATCTTGCTTAGGCTTGGACTAAGCTAAAAAACATAAATAATCCAATAAAAGGCGAGGTGAAGAAGATGTTTGATCAACACCCAACGTTAGAAATGTTTTTTCAGCAACTTGGATTGGACTCGAGTCCCGAGGCGATTGATGAGTTTATTAAGACCCATCAAATTGGCATGGACGTGCCTTTGCACAAGGCGCCGTTCTGGTCGAAATCCCAGCATGATTTCCTGATTGGTCAGTGGAAAAAAGATGATGAATGGGCAATTTTAGTTGATGTCCTGAATGAACAATTACATAGCGAAGCCCAGGGTTCTGGGTCATGTGATTTATAAATGAATATTTAAAGATTTATGCCAGTTCTTATTTTAGGGATGGTAAAGGTCTTATTTTTAGTTTAGAGCATATAACAGGAGCAAGTGGATCATGTTCGAACAACAGCCAACTTTAGAATTATTATTTGAACAATTGGGTTTGCCTTCTGATGAAGCCGCAATTAATGAATTCACCCATACCCATCAGTTGCCATCTGAAGTCGCTTTACCGGATGCCGAATTCTGGAGTGAGGGCCAAAGTGCATTCTTACGCGAGCACTGGCATCAAGATGATGAATGGATTGTGATTATTGACAAACTGAACCAGCTGTTACATGTCGAAAGTGACAAGCAAGGTGTTTAAATTATAGTCTACAAAAAGAAACAACAAACCTAGTGAAATGACTAGGTTTTTTTTGTCTTATCTTATAAGTTAGATCTATAAATAATTACAATTTATCTGATATAAGGAGGGCGACATGCTCATGAAGAACCAACCATCCTTAGAAATGTTATTTTCTCAACTCGGTCTGGCCAATAGCGCTGCTGCCATTGAGTTGTATATCCGGACTCATCAGCTTCCAGCAGGCCTGTCCTTGCATGAGGCACCATTCTGGAATAAATCCCAGCGTTCGTTATTGATTAGTCATCTGGTACAGGATGATGATTGGGCAATCTGGGTGGATGAGCTGAACCAGCAATTACACATGGATGCCTACAGACGTCAGCCTGCTTAACTGTGTTATATCTTGGTATTACTTAAAAAATGAAAGTGATGCTCAAAAGAAAACGCCTCAAATGAGGCGTTTTCTTTGACGCTGTTAAGCTTAATGCATTTTACTTTTTAATATTTTGATAAACCATTCCTGCTGACGATAATCACTAAAGGCATGATGCTGCTGCAACAATTCCAGTTCACATTCAACCGTTTTGGTGTATTTCCCTAACCAGTGACGTGTCAGGGCTGGCTCATTTTTACTGGCACTGGCATAAGCCAGGAAGAAATAAATATCGCCATGTTCATAACTGGCCATCGGCTTAAGAATTTGCTGGGTAATCAGGGCAAAATGCTGCTCTTTGGTCAGTTCAAAAAACATCATATAAGCCTTGGCCAGATGCAAGGATAAATTGATATACATGCGCAGCGGCATTTCTTCAAATTCCACCCGGCCTTGTTCAAGTAAGACAATCGCTTCTTGCAGGAAATGTCGCTGTTCCTGACGCAGCTCACTTAAAGTCACCAGCTGTAAACGAAGATCAGCACGTTCAAGCGTTAATTCTGGCGTATTGCCTTTTAAGTACAATTGGTCAGTTTCACCCAGTCGCTCAATAATCTGCTTGGTTGTTAATCGCATCAACGCAATCCTCATTTCTCAATAATGCCTATATGAGGTTAAAAAAATAAATTTAAAGCATGAGCGAGCATTAGATTAAGGCTGTATCGCTTCTTAACCAGGCCGTAATGGATAGACGTTGCTGTTTGGAAATTAAAACTTCATGTAACAAATCACTCTGGAACAGTACAATCCGGTTCGGCTGTGGCTGAATAATATGCCACTGGTCATTTTTATCTTGCAGACGCAATTCTCCCCCCCAATCTGCCTGCCATTGTTCATGCAGATAATACACACTGGAAATCATTCGGCCATTTTTAGCTTGAGGATTGTCACGATGCAGCGCATAAAACTCGCCAGCGTGATAGCAGGCAAAATGTGCTTCGATTTCTTTAATGCCTAAATAAAACGCGCGGTTTAAAGCTTGAGAAAACTGTTGCAGGGTTTGAGTGTGTAGGTGGGAAATTTGAAATTCAGGTCGTAACCAAAGAATATGATCACTACGGATGTTGCTGACGACGCCATTTTGAATGGCTGCATTACGAAATTCGTTTAAGTGGCTTAAGCATTCCTGACTTACCGCATGTTGATATTCACTAGAATAAGCATCGTCAACAATACTAAAGCCATGTTGATCTAAATCATCTAAGATTTGATCAACATTCCAATCCCCTGGGATGATAACAGCTTCCATTTTTTTCAATTCTCGATAGTGTGGCAAAACAGGTTCGCTATTTTAGTGTAAGAATCGTGCCTGAACGAAACTATTTTTCATGTTAAAATAGCTGTTGATATTAGGAATTAATGAAACATGAATTACCGTCACTCTTACCACGCAGGCAACTTTGCCGATGTCATGAAGCACGTTTTATTGCTTCAGTTGTTGACTCGACTGAATGCAAAAGACAAACCTTATCGCTATGTAGATACACATGGTGGTGCGGGTAAATATGATTTATCGACTGCTGAAGCGCAAAAATCAGGTGAGTTCTTAAACGGTATTCATCGTCTTGTTAAACTGGATGATTCGATCAAGCGTAACGCACCTGAAGGCGTACAACAATATTTGAAAGTTGTTGAGAAAATGCGTGAAAACTTTGGTAAGGGTGCTTATCCCGGTTCACCTTGGTTTGCTCTGGAAGGCATGCGCGAGATTGATAAAGCGACTATTTTTGAAATGCAGCGTGATGTGTTTCAGCAACTTCGTCATAATATTTTTGACAAGCGTGCCGGTTTGCATGAGCGTGATGCTTATGAAGGTCTTTTGGGGGTGATTCCGCCGAAAGAAAAACGTGGTCTGGTGATGATCGATCCACCTTATGAGCTTGAGCGTAAAGATTTTCCACAATTGGTAGAATTACTGGTTGCCGCTTATAAGAAATGGCCGACAGGTGTATTTGCTGTTTGGTATCCAATTAAAGACCGTGCCATGATTGAACGCTTCGAGAAAAAAATGTTCAAGACCGGCATCCGCCGTCAACTGGTGTGTGAAGTCTGTGTATGGCCGGATGACACCCCAGTCGGCTTGAATGGTTGTGGTTTGCTGGTGATTAATCCGCCTTGGAAATTCTCTGAAGATGCAGATGAAGCACTACAATGGTTATTCCCACATCTTCGTATGAGTGAAAATGGTGGTCACGCTGCAGTTCGCTGGTTAGTCGGCGAATAATTTTTTCAAAGCACAGGTCATAGCTAGGATCGACAAGAATGACAAATATAAGCAAACCGGAACGCGACTCTTCAAAAGACTTGCCTTTTGATGGCATCACCTTTGAGGTGGAAGAAGAGGAACATACCCAGGAAGGGCAGAAAGTTAAGCGTCGAGGCATCTATCTATGGCCGAACCTGATTACAACCGCTGCGTTGTTAGCGGGTTTTTACTCCATTATTGCCAGCATGAATGGCAATTTCCAGCAAGCGATCTATGCAATTTTTATTGCGGCTTTGCTGGATGGTTTGGATGGGCGTGTGGCGCGTGCGATTGGTGCGCAAAGTCCGTTTGGTGAACAGTTTGATTCGCTTTCCGATATGCTGGCTTTTGGTGTTGCTCCCGCGATCTTGATGTATAGCTGGGGTTTGAGTGATTTAGGCCGGATTGGTTTGGCCGCCTGTTTTGTCTATACCGCCTGTGCTGCTTTTCGTCTGGCCCGCTTTAACGTACAGATTGGCGTGGTAGACAAGCGTTATTTTATTGGTGTGGCCAGTCCATTGGCGGCTCTCATGATTGTTTCGCTGGTCTGGGTCGGTTTAGATTTTCCTGAAATTTTTGATATTCGTGAAGCATCCATTCAGATCATTAACGCCGTTGTCATTATTGCGGTGGGCTTGTTGATGATTTCCAATATCAAATATTATTCATTCAAGACCGTAGAGCGTAAACGCGTTCCGTTTTTTGTATTACCAATTGCCGTATTTGTCTTTGCTGCGATGACTTATAATATTCCTGTCGGCATTCTGGTAATTTCTATTCTCTATGCCTTATCTGGTTTTGTGACCACCTTTATGGCAAAAAGATCGAGTAGATTATAAAAATATAAGGAGTCTGAGATGCGGTTTCTTCAAGATTTTTTAGATCGTTCGAAACAGCTGAATCAGACTCCAACTGTTTCGCATTATCCTGCCTATCATGGCCCCAACTCAAAATATAAGATTATTCATCAAGGTTTGATGATTCCTGGACTTCCGGCGCCGCTGCACTATCTAAATTTTCTCAGCATTATCGGGCAGCCGAATGCACCGATGCTGGCCAATCCCAGTGCAATTCAAACCAACGCACTGGATACCGCAACAGTGATTTGCAGCACCAGTTCGCATATGGTCGGCCAACTGCATCGTTATTCAGTACAGCAGGACTGTAACTTTGATGCTGGCTTATTTCAGTTTTTAGATCGGGAGCAACTGAGTGGGACCTTTCCTCATTTTCGTTTGCAGCGTTTTGACTCGGAACTCAGTTTCGATTTAAGCATTCATACCACTCAGCTCATTTCCCACTTTAGCCAGGTGCGGTTTTCACTTGCCGAGCACTGGTCTTTGCTGTGCTATTGCCAAGGCACATTAAAATATAAACAACAGACATATAATATTGATAGCCTCGGAAGTTTTGAATATGCACGAAGTTTCAATTTCCCTTATCTGCCTTTGGCCTTCCTGACTTATCAAATTATTAACCTGAGTGAAAACCGGCAGCTACTGTTGGCGCAAATTCGGGATGGGGTGAATAGTATTGTTCAGTCTCGGATGTATTTGCGTGATTTAAACAAGATGCAGACTCAGATGTTTGATCAAAAAGTGTATTTTAAAGTCCATCGTGTCTATCCGCGCGTCACCACGCCGAATGGGCAAAATATGTATTTGCCACGTGAATTTGAATGGTGTTACGAAGCTAAAGATGGCACCTGTATTTGGGTACAAGGGCAAAGTCGCGGTGATTTCAAATTTGGTTTGGCCGCGGGCTATGTTGGAAGTTTTAGTTATCAGGTCAAAATAAATGAAGAGAACGAAAATGGGGAAGGTGGCTACTGTGAATACATTGATTGCCGTCCTTTACGCTTTCAAGAACAAGATAAAACCGACAAACTTTTAACTCATTTATCAAATTCTGTACCTTTAATGCTCAAAAAATAGAAAAACCTGCATTTTTTGTAGAATAAATAAACAGTCGTTGGTTTTTTGCTGAATTATTTAGAAATAGGGGTTGTGTTGGGTGTGAAATCCTGTAGAATGCACATCCATCGGCAGTGATGAAGATTAAAACTTCTGATAA
>NZ_VPCG01000046.1:0-18088 GCF_013418355.1 Acinetobacter sp. YH12151
GAAGTTCATGCGCGTGTGGCAGTTCTGAATAGATTTACGGAATTAGGTAGACCTCACACCCAAGTTGTCACTTAAATTTGAATGGATTGGGGAAAACTCAGCTTTTGAATGTTTATGCAACAAAGCCTATCCGATCTAAAGAAAATTATAGAGCAATAAATTCTTATCCTGTAACATTCTAATAGCCCCCATATCTTCATGACCTTTTATATATTTAAAAAATAATAATTTTCAACAGCTTGTCTTCTATTTTTTTCACTCCAAGAATAGGGTTAATTATTTTCATCCAAAAAATTCATTTTAAATAAAATTAACTTATATTATCTACATTTAAAATATATCAAATTTTAAAAATAAAATACCAAATTATAGCGATTAAAATTTCAAACAACTCAAGCAATCACATTGAATATTATGGCTTAAATAAAAAATAATCCTAAATAAAAATCAATTAATAAAAAACAGTCAGAGCATTATCTTTAAAATTTATTAAGAATAATATCTTTTACATGAAAAATATTTCCAAATTTTACAAAGTAACTGTACTTGTTAAAAATGTTTCTTTTCTGCACTTAAATCCAGTCTGTTAAATGAAATATGCTATAAATTTATTAGATTAAAAACTAATCAGGCAGTTTTAGATTTTAAATTAATTTTATTTCAAATACTTAGGTAGAGTTTATGTCCGCTCAACACTCTGATCAAGATGTAGAAGATTCACTTATAGTGCCTTCTCCTCTATTAGCTCAAGTGATTTTAACTCAACTCAATCCAGTTATTTATTCTCATAAACTTATTTTATTTCTTGATATTGATGGAACTATTTCTGAATTCCATCCTGATCCAACAAAAAATATAATTAAAGATGAAACCTTAAATACCTTGAAAGAACTACAACAATATATTGAGTTGGTATTAATCACTGGACGTTCTATTGCACAAGCTCAAAAACTTATTTATCCCTTTGACTGGAATATTGCCGGCTCACATGGTCTGGAATTAAACTATCAATCGCATTTAAGTCATTTAATTGATTTAAATTCTGAGCAATTTGAATTATTAAAAAATTATATTACTGAACATAGCGCTCAGCTTGCTCAGATTCGAATAGAAAAGAAAGACTATTCGGTCGCACTGCATTTTCGTGAACATCCACATTTAGAAGATCTGGTGCATACATTTGCATTGGATTGTCTGACCCACTTTCAAGCATTTGAACTGAAGGCCGGGAAGTTTGTATTTGAGCTGGTACCCAAAGGTGCAAACAAAGGTTCAGCCATTCAACACATTCACCAGCAAGCTCATTTAAGTGATCATTACCCTATTTTTATCGGTGATGACCTGACCGATGAAGCTGGCTTTCAGGTGATTAATAGCTTAAAAGGCTGCTCCATTAAAGTCGGCACGGGCAACACCGTAGCACAACATCGGCTCGAAAACGTAACACAAGTACAAGCTTTTTTAACGGAGCTTTTAGCATTATTTAAAGCACAACAACAACAATTATTGGAGAAATCACATGTCAAAACTCATTGTGTTATCAAATCGTGTGAATCTACCTAACCCAGACAATACACAGGCAGGTGGATTAGCGGTGGCATTGCAGGATGCTTTGCAGGATATTGGCGGCATTTGGGTCGGCTGGAATGGTTCCAGAGTCGATCATGGCAAAGAGCAGAAGTTTCAAATCCTCAAACATCAGAATGTTGAATATCATACGAGTCCTTTGACTGAGCCCCAATATCAGGGGTTTTATTGTGGTTTTGCCAATAATGCCTTATGGCCGCTGATGCATGATCAGCATCAACTTGTGGATTATCAGCCACAGGATTTCAAAACCTATAAAGATGTCAATTTACGCTTTGCCAAGCATCTGAAACAGGTCGCCTCTCCCCATGACATCATCTGGATTCATGATTACCATTTTTTAAGTGTGGCGCATTACTGTCGGAAACTGGGTATGCGTAACCGTATTGGTTTCTTCCTGCATATTCCTTTTCCTGAACTGAAACTCTGGCAGACTTTACCAGCCTATCAGGATCTGGCGCATCATCTGGCTCATTTTGATGTACTCGGATTTCAAACCCCACGCGATCAGAAAAACTGTATCCAGTTTCTGGAACAGACCTTAAAAATCAAGCATCGTCATGATGAAATCCTGAATTATCAGTCAAGACGGATTTATGTGAAATGCTATCCAATTGGCGTGCATCCAGTTCAACTGCAAAATCAGGCGGCTGATAGCCAGCTTAGCAAATTGCCTTTTGATCTCGAGACAGTCCGTCCTTATAAACGTATTATTTCGGTCGACCGGATTGATTATAGTAAGGGTTTACTGGAGAAAATCGGATCCTTGCAAAGCTTGCTGGAAGATCAGCCCGAATTTAAACATCAGTTTCAGCAACTGCAAATTGCCTGCCCATGCCGACTGGATGTCAAAACCTATAAAAACCTGTATGAGCAATTCCAGTCTGCCGTGCAGGAACTCAATACCCAGCATGGCACAGCAGACTGGCAACCTTTCGATTGCAGTTATGAAACCTTAGGTCATGAAGCGTTAATGCAGCTTTATCGCAAGGCAGATATTTGCTGGGTCAATTCGATCCGGGACGGTATGAATCTGGTGGCGAAAGAATATATTGCGGCGCAGAATCCACTCGATCCGGGTGTTTTAATTCTGTCTAAATATGCCGGTGCTGCCGAACAAATGAAAGAAGCCTTGCTGGTCGATCCTTATGAGCATGACAGTATGTCCAAAGCCTTGAAAAAAGCGCTGCGCATGTCTAAATCGGAGCGTTTAGAACGTTATCGTTATTTAAGCCAAGGCTTGAAAAACTTCGATATTATTCGCTGGCGAGATCAGTTTATTACTGACTTAAAAAAATCACAGAGTGTACGAATCTATCGTCCAGTGGCTAGCGGAATTTCCACCCAGTTCAGTGTGCATGCTTAAATACACACCTGAAAAAAACACCAGCATTATGCTGGTGTTTCGTTTTGCAAAGGAGAAATAAGCTCTTCGGCTGCTTGTGCATCTTTTGGATCTGCAGTCAGATGATTCAAAATCACAATACTGAATAGACCTATCGCAATCACACTAAACACCAGACTCAAGCCAATAATTTCACTGCCGAAACCGACCAATGCCGGTCCGATCAGTGAACCTGTGTATGCAAATACCGATACATAGGATAATGCCACATGTGAAGCCAAGGTTTTTTGACGGCCTGCACGTGAAAACATTAACGGTACAATATTAGCACTGCCCAGACCGAGAATGGCATAGCCCAGCAACACTACTTGCCAGACTGGTGCAAAGACCACAGTCAATAAACCGGTTGCAGCCAAAATTGCACTCAGTAGAATGGTATTTTTTTCACCAAACTGTTGAATAATGAGATGTCCGCTGAAACGACCCAATACCATCAAGGCCGCAAAGAAGCTATAAGCCAAACCAGTTTGAGCCGCTGGCAAATTGAACTGGCTGGCAAGATAAATCCCGCTCCAGTCCATCGCTGCGCCTTCGGACAGGAACGCCACAAAACAGATCAAACCGATGCCTAGAATCGCCCAGGTGGGTGCTGCTTTTGTCGCTGACTGTTCTGATGAGGAGGTTTCCTCTAGCACTGTTTTTGGCTCAATCCCCAAGCTAAAAGGAATAGCCAATATTGCAATCAATAGCAAAATCGCACTGACAATAACTGCGCCAGTTAAAGGCGCTAGACCGAATCCCATTAACGTGGTCATTCCCAGCACACCGGCCAGACCACCGAGGCTACATACGCCATGGAAACCCGACATTAAACTTTTAGCAAGTTTTTTCTCAACCTGTGCGGCCTGAATATTGACTGTCACCCCCAAAGCACCAGCACTGGCCCCAAAGAAAAACAGGCTGATCGCCATCATCAAATGATTCGGGCTATACGCCAAAGCAGGCAAGATAAACAAAAATGCTGTTAACACCACAGCCAGAACAGCACGGCAACCTAATGTATTGGCGAGTCGGCCTGCCAGTGGCATCGCCAGCATGGATCCAATTCCGGCACAGAGTAATAACAGACCAAAGTCTGCATGATTGAGTAACAGGCGCTGCTGTGCATAGGGAATTAAAGGTGCCCAAGCTGCGGTACTAAAACCCAAGCTAAAGAAGCACAATGCAGTCGCTATTTTCTGCCATAGATGGGGTGATGGAGACTGAATTCGAGAAAGCAGAGTTTGATTAAACATTGTATTACCTAAAAAGAAGGCTCAGGCATCCATTACCGATCATCCATAGAAAAACCCCACTGACTTATAGCTGAAATGTATAAGTAGGTGGGGCTTAATTTGCGTGAATTATAAACAGAATAATTTTAAATGGAATAGCTTTTAGGCGCTAATTTCAAGATTTTTTACAAGTGGCTGATTGTATAAAATTTATAATTTTGTAATTTTATTTGCATAGGCTGATCGGTTTTTCAGCGGCTTGTTTAAGCTCCAGATTTTGCAGAAAATGTGCAAAACCGGCTGCAATTTTTGAGCTAAGCCGACTGCTGGTGGTCACTCTGAGCTGATTCGACCAGATAATCTTTGCCCCGACATGTTCTAGGCGATGGATGAAATCGACATCTTCATGACAGTCCAGTTGCTGAAAGCCGTTTACCTGTAGATAAGACGCGGCTTTAAAACATAGATTTGCCCCATGAATATGACGGTGATCCATCTTGTCCTGATAATGACTCAGATAAGTCTGACGGGCTAATGTGCTTAAATGCCCCCATTCATCCAGATCGACCACCCCACAAATCACATCCGCCGGTTGGTGCTGCAACATGACCTGAAACCAGTCACGCTGTACAAAAGAATCGGCATCGGTACAACAAATCCAGTCACAACCCTGCTCGATCATGTGCTGAACGCCTAGATGACGTGCCTTTCCTACATTTTTAAAATGACAACTGATCGTCTGGATTCCCGACTGCTGAACTTTGCTTGCAGTAGAATCGGTGCAACTGTCTAAAACCACCAGAATCTTGATCTCGGGCAGAACTGCTAATTTTCCCACATGCTGAAAGAAGTAAAGTCGTGCATATTTTAATGCTTTCAGGCAACGTTCAATATAGGCTTCTTCATTACAGGCCGGAATCACCACCGCAATTTTCTTCATTTCAAGCCCTCCAGCTCTGCCACAGATTGCGCAGAATTCAGCCACAGATCGACCAGAAAGTCTGAATTCTGTACGCTGAGATTATGCTTATATTTTAACTGGGCTTTTAATTGTCGATGTACCTCTTCACCATTTAAGCTAAATCCTGCAATCGGCGCGCGCCAATGACAACTCAAGATACATCCACCGGGTTCGAGTGCAGTATGCAACCATGCCAGCACCTGTTGTAATGCGGCCGGATCTAAATAATATAGAATCTCACTAACCACAATGAGCTGAAATTTCTGTTGCGGCAAGTGATCTGGCACAATCCGCTGTAGTACCTGTACATGCGGATAAGCATGTAAACGCTGCCGAGCCAATTGAATAGCAGTTTCGTTGGCATCCAGACACATTAAAGTTGCTGTTCGCTGCGCCAGTTCCTGACTGAAGATGCCATTACTACAACCAATTTCAATCGCGGAGTCAAACTGCAAACGCGGCAAGACCGCCAGACAAATCTGCCGTTTGCGCTGTTCATACCAGCGTTGTTCATAGTGCCAGGGATTTCCCTGATTCAGTGCATATAAGGCATCAAAATATTCCTGATCATAGGCTGCTTTACTGTTCATACAGATACACCTCCCAGGGTTGTAAAATACGCTGTAATGCCTGCTCTGGCAGAATGGGTGCCTGTTCTATGCTAGGGTCAAGCTCGATCTGACTCTTAAAACACCGCGCAGCTCGAGACTTCTAGTGCAATTCTTGATCAGTTAATTTGAGTTGATGAGCGACGGTCCAGGGAATTCTGGTATCTCCAGGTGTGGCCCAATGCCAGGCCCAAATCAGGACCTGAATACAGGATAAGTGCCGTTCGGTTGCCAGCTGTTGGGTGACCTGCCCTGTAATTTCATGATCTGGATGTCCATCATGCACAAAGGTGGTAATGAGCACATCATTGGGCTGCAAATAAGATTGCAAATGCTGTTTCAGCAGTTCTCGCTGTTCTGCGACCTGGCCATCCTGAATATCCAGCGCAATCCGCAGAATATTCTGCTTCAATGCTAACTCTTCCAAAGCTGCTCGCGTTTCAGCAGGACGAATCTGGTTCAACTCTTCCGGGTTATACAAAATCGAGTCTGGATGGCTGGCGGTACCATTGGTAACGGCAAAAAGTACAATCTGATATCCCAATGTGTCCAGACGCTGAATCAGACCGCCACAACCCAAAATTTCATCATCCGGATGCGGGGCAATAATGCAGACTCGGGCATCTGATGGAATAATGCTGGGAATATCGAATTCCGGCATCTGTTGCAAAATCTGGCAAGAGCGCCATTCTTCAAGCCGTGTACCTTCGCCATGGATGACACGGTCTTCGACAATCTCGTGTCTTATAATGTCCATAACTCTTCCTCCTGCACACTCAATTCACCAATCCGTTCCAGATCAAAAGCCGCATGACTCTGACGAATAAATACCGGCAGGTCTGCTGCAAGCTGGGCAAAATGTGAATTTGTACAATAAGGTGCTGCGCCAAGTGCCTTGCCTACCTGAGTCAGTACATTTAATGCGGTGGCTTCAACCTGGGCACGTAAGGCCTGAATCTGTAATTGATGAGGAAATTGAGGCTGCTGATCAATCAAATTGGCCACCCGGTAAAATAAGGCTTGTGTCGCAAGCAGGTCCCGACTGATCTCCCCCAGATACATGGCCTTATAGGCATGTGGCTTTTTCAATAGTTCCTGCTGTAAATATTGGGCCAGTGCCACGGTCGCGCCATACCAGCAGGCAGCCACGCCGGCAGCGCCATGCCAGAAGCCCGCCCGATCCAGATAAGCATTCGGCGCTGCGACTTTTTCCGCCTTGACCTGATCCAGCTCCAGTCGGGCAGTTAGGGTATGCTGCATACCCACTGCCTGCCAAGCATCCTGATGGTGCTGAATGCCCTCTTGTTGCAGATCCAGAATCAGTAACTGCGATAATTGCTGATCATCGCGGTAAGTCAGCAGTCCATGTTGCACCCAAGCTGAAGCAGAACACCCAGGCTTAATTCCAGTAAGTTTTCCGGCTACTAAAGTTAAAGGCCTTGGTCCGCCTTCTGCCGCCCAGACAGCCCATAAGCCTTTTTGTTCTACTGGAATATTCAGTTCATGCAAAATGGCCAAAGCGTCCAGATGGGATTCAAACAGTTTGCCCAGACTTAGATTGCTGGCGGACACCTGACTCAGCATCTGCCAGCGTTTTAAAGTATGTCCAGAAGCGGGATATGGCGCCTGATCGGATATCGCCACCAGTTCCCTTAAGCTCTGGTGAATTTTTTCTTGTAGCTCCAGAGGAGAATTTTCAAATCTTTGTAATATTGAACCGAGGTTCATGCATGCGGTTCCTCATAAAATACGGATCATGTTGTTGTGTTTTTAAAGTCAATTAATGAGACAGCTTGCGCATTTGTTTTAAACGTGTAGTCAGCCCTAATATCTTACGGCGTGCGTTAATTTCTTCTTCATTGAAACCAAGCTGCTGCATCAGTTCAGCCAAAGGCAAATGGTTATGCTCGATCAGGTAAATATCCTGCTCTCTGCTCCATTTGGCTTGCTGTGCCTGAGCCAACAACTTTTTGACATCCGGTCTTACCATCTCATCATCCATTTTGAAAACAGGAGGATAGACGCCTGAGCGCCTATCCTCGAATCGACATATTTAGGCAGGAATCGATTCTGCAATCGCTTCACGCGCCCAGACACGATGCTTCATGATCAGGGTTTTGAAGCTCTCTTGTACTGCTTCAAACTTCTCGCTTGCCAATGTTCCTTCATCGCGAACCAGACGCAGGTCTTCAATCAACGCACCTTTATCGCCCAGCAACACGATTGGTTTTAAATGCTTGTAGGCTTCCAGCAGATAATGCGTCGCCACACCATCTTTCATCACCACATCGTAATTGTCACCGTCAGCAATCACCACGGCATCATAGGCAATCGATGGCTCGGCTTTTTGCATACCGTCAGAAGGAATTACCTCGCCTTGCTGACCCAGTACCGGACCCGGTTTTGGGGTCAGTACATCGACCACAGCACCTTCTGATTCTGCCCAGGCTTGAACAGCTTTGATACTGGCCTCATTGGCTTTATCGTGTACCAGTAGCGCAATTTTGCGTGCCTTAATATCTTCGGGTTTGAATGCCTCGAAAGATAAGCGTGGTGAAATCTGCACATCTGGTAATGTTGCTGCCTTTTTCTCTGCCGGAATTTCAATACCCAATTGGTCAGCAACTTGCTGAGCCAAGTCCAGATCGATATTGCAAAGCACTTCAAGTACTTCACGTTCACGAATATATTTGCGTTCTACTTTGCTCAGCTCAAAGACATAGGCATCGACAATATGCTTTTGCTCATGAGGTGCCTGACTGCGATAGAAAAGGCGGGGCTGACTAAAGTGATCGCTGAAAGATTCGCTGCGCTGACGGATCTTGTGTCCATCAATACGTTCCTGATAGCTTTCAAAACCACCACCTTGTGCTGCTGGTGGGGTTTCAGCCGGCCAGTTGTTATCAATCGAGTTCGGCTCATAACTGGCTTGACCGGTATGTACAATACGCTGGTGTAGACCGTCACGCTGGTTATTGTGGAATGGACAAACTGGCTTATTGATTGGAATCTGGTGGAAGTTCGGACCACCTAAACGGCTGAGCTGGGTATCGGTATAGGAGAACAGACGTGCTTGTAATAATGGATCATTGGTAAAATCCAGTCCTGGTACAATATGTCCCGGACAGAATGCCACCTGCTCGGTTTCACCGAAGAAATAATCGACATTACGGTTCAATACCATTCTACCAATCGGCGTCACCGGCACCAGTTCTTCCGGAATAATTTTGGTTGGATCCAGCAAGTCGAAGTCGTACTTCATCTCATCTTCTTCTGGAACGACCTGTACACCCAGTTCCCATTCCGGATAGTTACCGGAGGCAATCGCTTCATATAAGTCACGACGATGAAAATCCGGATCTTTACCCGCCAGTTTTTGTGCTTCATCCCAGACCAGTTGGGCAAGACCCTGTTTTGGGGTCCAGTGGAATTTCACAAAAACCGCTTTATTCTCGGCATTGATAAAACGGAAAGTATGCACACCAAAGCCTTGAATGGCTCTTAAATTACGCGGAATGCCCCGATCCGACATGGCCCACATGACCGCATGTGCAGATTCAGGCACTAAGGAAACAAAATCCCAGAAAGTATCATGTGCAGATGCACCGGTAGGAATCTCGGTCTGAGGTTCAGGTTTAACCGCATGTACAAAATCCGGGAACTTGATCCCATCCTGAATAAAGAATACCGGCGCATCATTCGCTACTAAATCAAAGTTACCTTCATCCGTATAAAACTTGGTGGCAAAACCACGAATATCACGTACCGTATCTGCTGAACCACGCGGGCCCTGTACGGTAGAAAAACGCACAAATACTGGCGTTTGCACACTGGTATTGGTCAAGAAGCCTGCCTTGGTCAGTTTTTCATTCCCCGGATAAGCCTCAAAATAACCATGTGCGCCGACACCGCGGGCATGCACAATACGTTCTGGAATTCGCTCATGGTCAAAATGGGTAATTTTTTCCCGAAGAATAAAATCTTCGATCAAGGTCGCCCCGCGAACGCCTGCCTTGAGACTGTTCTGGTTATCGGAAATTTTAACCCCTTGATTGGTGGTGAGTGCCTGCTCGGTCGCATCACTGCGATATGCGTCGAGCTGCTCACTTTTTTTATTGGTATTTTGTTTGTCTAAACCGTCTTTACCAGTCGCGGGGCTATTGGCCTTAATTTTCATGATGTATTCCTTGCTGAGCTTGAGTTTAGTTCAGATATTTTTGGTCTATCTCAAAGTCGCTTGAGCTTTATGTCTCGCATGGGTTGGCCAATAACATGATTCCCGCAATCCCAGCTGCTACAGCCCATGCTGTCTCAAGTCAGCACTTCATCTCTGTGTTCTGTCTCGAAGGGTTCTGCTTTCTAGGATATTGTTATTGACCGTGCCTGTGTCCTAACATAACTGCATTTAGGAAAGAGGTTTATTATTCTTTGTTGTGCCTTGTTTAATTAAGGCAGCGTTGTGTTATTTTTTTATAAACCACCTCTTTTTTTATGATCTTTGCACACAGCCATCTCATTCATTTAAAAGAGATATAAAATTTTAGTCATGCTATGTTGCAATAAAAGTTCTTCAGGCAAGATGTGATAGTGCGTACAAATCCGTCATCATGAATCAGTGCAATATTTCCATTCTGAAATAGCTAAGGCTTTTTTCAACGTTCTAAATCTGTTGGGATAATTATCGCTAGGTTGATAAAGAGAAATAAAGTTTATTAAATTGAAAAGTTACAATCCTCTCTGCAGGCTATACATAATGACTAAACTTCCTGCCTGTCTATTGATCTAATATCTATAACTTATAAACACTTAAATCTTTCAGCTTGTTCATATTGATAATGGAAATTAAGTTTCAATTCGGGAGTCATTATCAAGATCAAACCCTCGTTTGACTCAAACTTCGAATACATCTGACTTTATTTTAATACACAGCATGTTGTTAAATTTTAAGGAGTAAGAGCATGGCCTCTTCTAAAAAAGAATCTAAAGCAATGAAAATTGATATCGGAATTTCGCATGATGATCGTGCCAAGATTGTCGATGGTTTATCCCGACTATTGGCAGACAGCTATACCCTGTATTTGATGACCCATAATTTCCACTGGAATGTCACCGGCCCCCAGTTCAATAGCCTGCATAATATGTTTATGACCCAATACACCGAGCAGTGGAATGCGCTGGATGTGATTGCTGAACGTATCCGGGCCTTGGGTTTTGCAGCACCTGGCACCTATAAACAGTTTGTAAAACTGACCTCTATTAAAGAGGTTGAAGGGGTGCCAAAAGCTGAAGAAATGCTGCGCCTACTGGTCGATGCCCATGAGACCGTAGCACGTACCGCCAGAAGTATTTTTGCAGTGATTGAAGACGCCAATGATCAACCAACAGCGGATATTTTGACCCAGCGACTAGATGTACATGAAAAAACTGCCTGGATGCTCAGAAGTAGTCTGGATCAATAAAGCATGATTAATCGCATTTGAGAGCAAGCGGATGAGCGGGATGACACGAGGGTGTTGCTTAGCCGATTAGAACAATCCCAAAGATATGACCTTTAAAATGAAGCACTAAAAACTTGGAGGATGTATGCAGTCGTGTACATCCTCTTTTCATCACCAGGTTTTAAGAATTGAGGCATTCAGGCATGAAAATAATTCAGCGGCAGTTTTAAATAGGAAATACCATTGGCCTCTGCTTCAGGAAATTGACCGGCACGTATATTGATTTGAATCGCCGGTAAAATCAGTTTTGGCATACCTAATTGGGCATCGCGTTGCTGGCGCATTTCAATAAATTCAGCTTTGGCCATCCCCCTGTGAATATGAATATTATGCTGCTTCTGGGTCTGAATATCGGTTTCACAGACAAAGTGATCACGGCTTTCCGGTAAATAGTCATGGCACAGAAATACCCGGGTATCATCCGGCAATTGATACAGTTTTTGCACCGAATCGAATAGCGTTGCCGCACTGCCTTTGGGAAAATCACAACGTGCAGTGCCATAATCTGGCATAAACAAGGTATCACCGACAAAGACTGCATTCCCGACCACATAACTCAGACAGGCCGGTGTATGTCCCGGCGTCGGAATGTTATAGGCCGGTAGTGAACCAATATTGAATTTTTCATGATCCGCAAACAGATAATCAAAAGGCTGCGCCAGATTGAACTGTTTCATATCCAGATGATAGATCGCGCCAAAGACTTCCTGCACAATAGAAATATGCTGGCTCATGGCAATCTTGCCGCCCAACTGTGAATGCAGATATTGTGCTGCGGTCAAATGATCTGCATGCACATGGGTTTCCAGAATCCACTCAACCTCAAAGTTCTGCTGTCGTATATAGGCAATAATTCGATCCGCATGTCTGGTCGATGTACTGGCAGAAGCGGCATCATAATCCAGCACACTATCAATCACCGCACATTTTCCAGTGGCCGGATCACCCACCACATAGCTAAAAGTATGGCTATCTTCATGAAAAAAATCTTGAATTACGGCGCTATGACTCATGATGATGCTCCTGACCATTGACGATGTAGATAAACCCCTGCCAGCATGGCCATAATAAAATAAGTAGCCTGATAGTGGCCTAAACCAATGAGTGTCAGACTGGGTGCCGGACAGATACCGGCAATTCCCCAGCCGATACCAAATAAAAGACTGCCGCTCATCAGTTTAGAATCAATTTTCTGATTAGTCGGTAACTGGATCGGTTCATGAAATACAGTTTTAGCTACCGGATTTCGCGTGGCTTTCTGAAAAGGAATAAAGGCGACCATAATCGCGCCCAGCATCACAAAGGCCAGACTCGGATCCCAGTCGCCAAAAACATCCAGAAAATCCAGAACCTTTTCAGGATTGGCCATACCGGAAATCATCAAGCCGACTGAAAACAAACCACCCCATAAAAATGCCAGCAGATTTTTCATTTTAGCGCACTCCAATCAGGTGACGGATCACATAAACTGTCATAAAACCAGCCCACATAAATATGGCTGTAGCCAAGATTGAACGTTTAGATAAACGGCTGATGCCACAAATTCCATGGCCACTGGTACATCCCGAGCCTAAACGGGTGCCAAAACCGACCAGTAAACCCGCAATCACCATCATCCAGGGACTGGTATTCAGTTCGATTTCAGGTTGTATGCATAGTCCATAAACAAATGGAATGATGATGAGACCCAATAAAAACCACAGAGCTGGCGTCTTGAAAATGCTTTGAGGATTAAGTACCTGTCCAATCAGACCACTAATGCCCGCGATCTGGCCATGAATATACAGATAGCCGACCACTGAAACACCAAGAAGTAAACCACCGAGAAAAGCGCTCAGGAAGTCATGCATCATATTTCACTTTCATCATTATATATTTTAATATTATATTTAATTAAATATTATTCAAGTTCTAGTCTGTTTAACTTATTTGATGGAAGATGATTATAGGGTCAAATCCAATGCATACTAATCTCTCTGGTTTCAGTTCTAGTCAGCTGTGACTAATAAAGAAATAATCTGGATCGGATCAATCTAATATTTGAAATATTGTCTAAGTTTCAATTGGATGAACCGTATGGGAATCACGTTCAATCCGGCCATCGACCAGATTAATGGTTCGATCACAGGTGGCGGATAGGCGCGGGTCATGCGTCACCAGCAGAACGGCGCAGTCGCGTTCACGATGCACTTTACGAAACAGCTCAAACATGTCGGCGGCGGTCTGCGTATCCAGATTACCGGTAGGCTCATCGGCCAGAAGTAAGGCTGGCTCTGTAATCAAAGCCCGCGCAATCGCAATCCGCTGTTGCTGCCCACCGGAAAGCTCGTTCGGTTTACGATCAGCAAACTTTTCCAGCCCCACTGCAGCCAGCAAATCCCGTGCCCGTTGTAAGCCTTGCTGTCCGGGTTTGCCTCGCGTCATCATCAAGGGCATTAAAATATTATCCAGTGCAGTAAATGCCTGAATCAGGTGATGGAACTGAAATACAAATCCAATACTATTGCCACGTAACGCAGTCCGGCCACGATCATCCATGGCACTGGTCGGCTGTCCCAGCAAATACAGCTCGCCACTACTCGGCTGATCCAGCAATCCCAGAATATTCAATAGCGTACTTTTTCCGGAGCCAGAAGGCCCAATCAGAGCAGCAAAATCCTGGCGTTCAATACACAGATCAATACCATGCAAGACCTCAATTTCATTGGGCTGACCAATATTATAAGATTTACGCAGCGCTTCTAAACGCAGGACTTCTTGAGATGGTTCAGACATGACGAATCGCCTCCACCGGATCGAGTGCCGCTGCCCGGCGTGATGGTACTGCAGCGGCCAATACCCCTGTTAATGTCGCCAACAATAAAGCCAGAAGTACCAGCTCGATCGAAATCGGGATATAAAATAATCCGGGGCCAAAATTATTAAATACCCAGACCAGACCATAACTGGCTGCACTGCCAACGACCGAACCCAGCAGACCAAATATGGCCCCCTGAAACAGGAAAATTCTTAAAATTTGTGACTGGGTGGCGCCTGTCGCACGCAAAATACCAATTTCCCGGGTGCGCTGTACCACGCTGACGGACATGACACTGGCAATGCCAAAAGCCACTGAAATGGCGACAAAAACAATAATCATATTGGTAGACAGGCTCTGTGCAGTAATCGCATTCATCAGCTGTGCATTGGTTGAAATCCAGCTTTCAGCCTTTAATGAGGTCAGGCGCCCCACTTGGGCCGCAATGTCATCAGCCTCAAAAATATCGTTAATGGTCAGATCAATGACAGTTACACCACCGGGCAGACCGAGTAAAGACTGTGCCTGTTTCAAGTCCAGATAAACATAACGCGCATCCAGTTCACGCACGCCCAGTTCAAATATGCCGGCAATATTTACCAAGGCACTGTTTTGCTGACCGGTATCCAGTCGCAATTTGCTACCGACCTGAACCCCCAGATCTTTGGCCAACTGACTGCCGATCAGTACATCATCCGCGCCAACACGTAACTGACCACTGGTTAAATATTCTTTCAATGGAATGATCTGCTGATAACGCTCCAGATCCATTCCGACCAAGGCCACGGATTCAATCGCATCACCGCGTTGTACAAAGGCCGGCCCGGAGACCACAGGCGACACAGCAGTTAATATCGGCAACTGATCCAGTGTTTCGGTAATCTGCTGCCAATTATTGATGGAACGCAGTCGTTGTGCGCGTTTATCTTCCTGTAACAATTGCACCGTCCCGGCAGGCGGTGGCACAATCCGGTTGACTTCATCGGGTGAGAGCAGACGGATATGTGCCTGTGTACCTAATGTACGTTCGACAATATTGGCCTGTAGCCCCTGAATCAGGGCCGTGATAAACACAATCACCGCCACACCAACGGCGACGCCCACCGTGATCATAATGGACTGCGCGCGACCTTCGCGCAAAAAACTGATCGCGATTTTCCATTCGATCCAAAGCCGCTCGAAAAAGTTTTTCAATCGAATTTCACCGGTAATTCATTCTTGCTATCGGTCGCGTCAGTCGAGCTCATCAATGAGCTATCTTGTGGCTTGAGACGGACTCTCGCACCCTCTTCCAGTAACGATTCGGTATTGGCCAGCACCTGATCACCCTCACTCAAACCTGAAGTTACTTCTGACATGGCCAGACCCCGTAAACCTAAAGTCACCGGTTGGCGCTGGATTTTTCTATCACGTACCAACACGACCACTGCCTTATTGCCTTTAATATTGCTAAGCGCATCGTTCGGAATAGCCAGTGCCCGCTCCCGTTTATCTGTCTCGACATTGACCGATACGGTCATGTCCTGACGCAGAAAATCTGGCACCGGGTTGACGGTTAATCTGACCTCTACCGTGCCCCGCTGCGGATCAATGCTCGGTGCAATAAAGTTAATGCGGGCCGGAAAAGACTGATCCGGATAAGCATCGCTAATCACGGTGGCATTTTGCCCTAAGGCCAGTTGCGGTAAATTCCGTTCATCGAGTGGCACCCGGATTTCTGTATTGCCCGTTAAGGCAATGGTAAATAAGGTTTGTCCTGGTTGAACCAGATCGCCTGGCTCGACATCCCGTGTCAGTACTGTACCTGCGACCGCAGCCCGAATTCTGGTTTTTGCCAGTTGCGCCTGCGCCACTGCCAGCTGTTCCCGAAGCGATGCTTCTTCAACTTGTCCCGTAGACAATGCCGCTGCTTTTAGACGAACGGTTTCATAATTGTTGCGGGCAACTCTTTCTGCCTCTAAGGCCTGTTCTATTTCTTCAGCCGACAGGATACCCGCTTCGGCATTACGTCTCCGTGCTGCTTCACGACTGGCCTGTTCCAGTTGTGCTTTGGCACTGGCCAGTTCTGCTGTCGCCTGTGGTCGTCTGCTGGTGGCCAATTCAGTCAGTGCCAGTTCAGCCTGTCGTACTTGGGCCAGTAATTCATCCGATTTCAGCACCACCAAGAGATCACCAGGTTTCACCTGATCTCCTTCCGTGACCCGCCGCTCAAGTACTACGCCACTAATTTCACTGCCCACCTGAGCACGCGAGACTGTCGCCACGCGTCCGGTGGCCACTACATTTTGTATCAGCGGCATGGTGTTCAAGGTATAGCTTGGTAGAACCGGCCCCTGCCACCAGCGGAACAGAGCAAAACCGACTGCCAGTAACAATAAGATGATGAGCAAAATTTTATAGCGGGCAGCGCGCAACTGAGAATCTCCGGTTGATGCATCGAATATTGAATAAGAAAGATAACGCTTTATTTATTTTCTTCGAGTGTCTAATTTACAACAGGTTCCTGCATAGATTTATAGATATTTTGTTGAGTTTAAATGAAATGTTGGATTCCTGAGCATGTTTAGCCAGCACTTATCGATTTCAGCTAAAGTGATCTATGGCAGCTGCAACATTTGAATGAATGAGCTAAAAGTCCGCTGTATGAAGCGACCGCCATGTCAAAGATCTGGATAGCATCAAAAACAGGCTAAAACATCGTTGATTTAGCCTGTTTAATGAATGATTGATTTAATAATTTTACCCAATAACTGATCACGTTGCGACAGGCTTTCGCCCAAAGGCGCCAACCGGATTTCCTGATTAACTTTCTGCCAGTTTAAATCACGCGGATCTGCCTTCATGGTACCTAGGGATTTTACTTAAAAAAGCCCAGCAAAATAGAAACATTATTCAGCCTATTGAAAGGACACTATAATTTAGTGACGAGTAAAGCTCGGAGTATTTCAGGGTCTTTAACTGGCATCTATGCTTCGTTATGTGCATACCAATTAACCCATCGAAATAAGCCAACCATTCAAATTATAAAGTCATTGGCTTAAACAGGATGAGGGTTAAATTAATCTTTGAAATAAGCAAATACAGTTTCTAGCTATCTGAGAAACTATATTTTTCAATCTTATAACTAACTCTTATTACGCAGATTCAAATCTCAAGTGCGACACATTTGTAGTTAGTTCAAAAAGTTAGGTGTATTCGTAGAATCATTGGACTTTTTCAACTCGCAATGGCTTTGTTGCATAAACATTCAAAAGCTGAGTTTTCCCCAATCCATTCAAATTTAAGTGACAACTTGGGTGTGAGGTCTACCTAATTCCGTAAATCTATTCAGAACTGCCACACGCGCATGAACTTCATTGACCTGACTTTGAAAATGTCTTGCCGTCAGCTTATCTCCTAATAATTTGATGCAATGCATCTTGGTTTCCACCAAACTGCGACGGTGATAGCCCGACCATTTTTTCCATAGGGTTCTGCCTAAATGCTTAACCGTTTGAAGTAACTCATTTCGTTCTATTGAACTGATTTTAGAATCTTTCCAGGGCTTGGCATTCTTCCTGGGTGGAATTACTGCATGTGCTTGACGATCTGAAATTGAACCGTACCGGGTTTGTCGGAGAGTCAATATTCTGAGAGACTATTCCGATGAAAAAACCAAACTATACCCCCGAAATTAGAGAAAGAGCGGTTCAATTACTAATTGAATCTGAAAAAGATTATCCATCGAATTGGGCAGCAGTTTCCGCAATTGCTCCTAAAATTGGCTGTACTCCTGAAACACTACGTGTTTGGTATCAAAAATACTTAGATCAACAAAATCCCGCCAAAGTACAACAGGTATCTGACCAAGAAAAAATGAAGCAAATGGAACGTGAAATTAAAGAATTAAAACGTGCCAATGAAATTCTACGTAAAGCAGCCGCTTTTTTCGCCCAGGCGGAGCTCGACCGCCCACACAAATAATGGTGGATTTTATCCTTAACAATAAAGATCGATATGGTGTTGAGGCGATTTGTAG
>NZ_VPCG01000047.1:0-17824 GCF_013418355.1 Acinetobacter sp. YH12151
GCGAGGCTTTAGGAGAAGCTGCAACTTCTCCAAAAAGCTTGAAAATCATTACAAAGCCTTTGATTTAGCGTTCTTTTATATCAATAATGGATTCGTTTAATGCCAGCATACTTTTTGAAACACCACCCCACTTTTTAATTGGTCACTACAGTCTAATCTAGAGTAATGATAGTTAGCCCTATCCATGATAAATTTATCAATATAATTAACATATCCTTCTGTTGAAAAATGGTCTTGAGGAAAAAATTTTACTAAGCTCAGCCAACAGAATCTTAAAAACCAGATTAAGTCTTCATTACCTTTCATCATATTAAGAGCAATTTCGCTATCCCAATTGATATGACAGTTTAAATACACTTCTCTTTTCAAGTCAGGTAAAGAAAAAATAAAATTTTGATCTGCCTCTAATTCACTATCTTTCTCACGATACAATAATTTTTCTCGTAGGATTTTTTCTGATTTTCTTTTATCGTAATTGGTATAAAACCTATTTAGATAGAATAATAAGAGTGAAGCTAAAAATCCTCCAATCACGCCAATTGTAGCGGCTAATATATTTGAGTCCATCAACTCCCCCCTCTTCCCAAAAGCAAAAAGCGCATCACTAAGATACGCTTTTAACCAAATTCTGACTAAAGATCAAACACTATTATGGGCAGGCTGCTTTCTGGAAGTTTCTGGTATTTGAACCACGTGCACACTGATATAACTTTTCAGCATTGTGCATTTTCCAGCTTTTCTGTTCTTTTTTGAAATGATAAATGGTCTGAACTGATTTGACCGAATCATCCAACAAACCTGTTTCAGTCACTTTCACCTGCCCAACGGTGGGTGACTCCACATTATTAAAAAACTGACGAATCTCGACTGTTGCCAGTTCATTACGTAAATCAGGCCTCATTTTAAGTACCTGATCCAAAGGTGTATCCGAAGAAGACTGCACTTTTGCAATCACCTGCTGGGTAGTGGTACAACCCGACATCATCATACCCAGACCTAAAGCTGTAACCGCCAATAACCGTAACATATCGTTTAACCCAGATTATCCTTATTATACAAATTTATCATGCTGCGCTTTTCAGCTTAACGCTATTTAGACTATGTAACCCCATTTACACAGCAATAAAAAAAGCGCAACTTGCGATGCGCTTTTGTAAACTTTTAAAATCCGATCAGATTAAAGATCAAATAATTTACCCGGGTTCATAATACCATTTGGATCGAACACTTGTTTCAGGGCTTTCATATATTCGATTTCTTCCGCAGAACGTGAATATTCAAGGTATGGCTTCTTGGTCATCCCTACGCCATGTTCGGCTGAAATTGAACCATCATATTTTTTCACGGTGTCAAAGACATACTTGTTTACTACCTGACATTTAGCGAAGAATTCATCCTTGCTTAAATCCGCTGGTTTTAAGATGTTCAAATGCAAGTTACCGTCACCAATATGACCGAACCAGCAAATTTCAAAGTCTGGGTAGTTCTCTGCAACAATTGCATCAATTTCTTTAATAAATGCAGGAACGTGCGTGATCAATACTGAAATATCATTTTTGTATGGTGTAAATGGCGCGATTGACTCAGAGATGTCTTCGCGTAAACGCCATAAGCTTTCGACCTGGTCCAGACTTTGGCTCAGAACGCCGTCCAGTACCCAACCTTGTTCCATACAATGCTCAAAAATTTCCATCACCTTGTCCATAATCGGCTCAAACGGCGCTTCAAACTCAAGCAAAACATAGAATGGACATTCAGTTTCAAATGGACGTTGTACATGACCATTGGCCAATACTTTTTGCATTGCCAGTTCACCAAAGAACTCAAATGCGGTTAAATCAATTTTCGCCTGGAATGCATGAAGCACGGGCATGACTGCATCAAAATCAGTGACACCCAGCACCATCACTTGCAGGTCTTGCGGTTGACGTTCCAACTTGATTTCAGCTTCAGTGACTAGCCCCAGTGTACCTTCACCACCAATAAATAAGTGTTGCAGCGCATAACCGGTTGCATTCTTGATCATGCCCTTGTTCAGGCGTAGTACATCACCTTTACCTGTCACCACGGTCAGGCCAAGTACCCAATTACGGGTCATGCCGTATTTAATAACTTTAATACCACCGGCATTGGTGCCGATGTTCCCGCCAATCTGGCTTGAGCCCGCAGAAGCAAAGTCGACTGGATAATACATGCCCTGATCGGAAGCATAGTTTTGCAACTGTTCAGTTACCACGCCTGCCTGCACGCGAACCATCCGGTCTGCCGGGAAGAATTCCAGAATCTGGTTCATCTTGTCCATGCTCACCACGATCTCGCCATTGGCTGCAACTGCACCTGCAGACAGACCCGTACGACCGCCTGATGGGGTGATTGCAACATTAAACTGGTTTGCCAATTTTACGATGTCTTGAACCTGTTCAGTCGTCGAAGGAAAAACGATGACCGATGGGTTTGGATCAAAGTGTTTCGTATGATCACGACCCCAATTCTGGAGGCTGTCCGTATCGGTTTTAATACGGTTTTCACCCAAAATTGCCGTCAATTGGGTCAATAACTCAGGGGTTAAAGCGACTGGAGCATTCATCGTTTGCAGACCTAGCATGATTTAAACAAGAGAGACTTCGCTGGTTTATTTGCATATTTTTTAGGCATAAAAGCCTGTATACAAATCAGGCGAAACATGATGATTAAAGCACCAAAAATGGCAGCTTAAACAGCATGGCGCAATATTATAAGCTATTTTTAGGGGATTCCTTTAAAAAATGACAATTTTGATAATATACCTTTGAAAATGAATATTTAAATCAACCAGATTTATCATTTTCACTACTATCACTTGCAAAAATAGCTGATATTGCCGTCATCAAGGAAATGTATAACCGCCCTTTTCCTGTGCTATTATACCGCGACTAAATTTGGCCTTTGTAGCGGAGCCGTAATGAGCCAACATCTATCTCTACCTAAAGATAAAATCCGTTTTCTACTGTTAGAAGGCGTTCATCAGAACGCAATCGACACATTGAATGCAGCTGGATATACCAACATCGATTATCGTAAAACAGCGCTCGAAGGCGAAGCACTGAAAGAAGCGATTAAAGATGCACACTTCGTCGGTATTCGTTCCCGTACTCAACTGACTGAAGAAGTATTTGAAGCTGCGAACAAACTGATTGCTGTGGGTTGTTTCTGTATCGGTACCAACCAGGTCAACCTCGATGCTGCAATGCGTCGCGGTATTCCGGTATTTAATGCACCGTATTCAAATACCCGTTCAGTCGCTGAACTGGTCTTGGCAGAAACGATTCTGCTTCTGCGCCGTGTACCTGAAAAATCAACAGATACACATGCAGGTGGCTGGAACAAATCGGCTGTCGGTTCATTCGAAACACGTGGTAAAACTTTAGGTATCGTTGGTTACGGTTCAATCGGTTCACAACTTTCTGTACTGGCTGAAAGCCTGGGCATGAAAGTGACCTATTATGATGCAGTGACAAAACTACCTTTAGGAAATGCACGTCAAGTCGGTTCTATGGGCGAATTACTGGCCAATGCAGATGTGGTTACTCTACATGTTCCGGATCTGCCATCTACCCGTAATTTCTTTGGCAAAGAACAGTTTGCGCAAATGAAAGAAGGTGCAATCTTCCTGAACGCAGCACGTGGTACATGTGTTGTGATTGAAGATCTGGCAGATGCGATCAAGTCTGGTCACATTGCTGGTGCTGCAGTAGACGTATTCCCGAAAGAGCCGAAAGCCAATGGTGAAGAATTCGTTTCTCCACTGCGTAACCTTCCAAACGTGATCCTGACTCCGCACGTGGGTGGTTCGACCATGGAGGCACAAGCCAACATCGGTCTGGAAGTTGCTGAGAAATTCGTTGCTTATTCAGATAAAGGTATGACTTTATCTGCAGTGAACTTCCCGGAAATTGCACTGCCATTGACTGAAGGTAAACACCGTTTACTGCACATTCATAAAAACATGCCGGGCGTTCTTTCTAAGATCAACAACCTGTTTGCTGAACACGGTATTAACATCTCTGGCCAGTCTTTAATGACCAAAGGTGATGTCGGTTACCTGGTGATGGACGTAGACGCGACTGCATCTAAAGAAGCACTCGATACCCTACATGAAGTTGAAGGAACAATCCGCGTACGCGTACTGTTCTAATTTAACGATATGCAAGAACCACAGCTTTCGGGCTGTGGTTTTTTGTTTTTTAAGGTTTTTATTTTTCAGCCTTTACTGTTCTTCCGCTCTTCGAGAAATCGAAACCTATTAAGTTATGCTGAATTTTAAAATTGCACCTATTGTACAAGCGCCACTGATTCTCCTGATCGCGATGATCAGTATGCAAAGCAGTGGCTCCTTTGCCAAATATCTGTTCGGTCAGTTTCCCATTCTGACCGTTTCAGCCATGCGTCTGCTTTTGGGTGCTGTAATTTTGGCATTGATTTTTAAAATTTGGCAAATTCATTTCAGACAGATCAAGTGGCCGGCCATTCTCAGTTATGGTCTGGCCCTGGCAGGTATGAACCTGCTGTTTTATCTGTCTATTGATCGCTTGCCGCTGGGCATTGCGGTTGCTTTTGAATTCATTGGCCCTTTAAGTGTGGCGCTGTTTTATGCGCGGCAAAAATTTGATTTTGTCTGGGTCGGATTGGCTATTTTAGGCCTGATTCTGCTGTTTCCCTTTGATCAGGCTGCACAGCCACTTGATCCGGTCGGGATTCTATTTGCCCTAAGTGCGGGTGCCTGTTGGGCGCTATACATCGTCGCTGGGCAAAAGCCTTCCGGGGTTTCCGGCAACCATACCGTGTGCTTGGGCATGTTGGTCGGGATGCTGGTGCTGATGCCAATTGCGCTTTTTGCTGGCATTCCTGCGCATACATTTGAACCCATCAGCCTGTTATATTTCATAGCTCTGGCTGTGCTGGCCAGCGCCCTGCCTTTTACCCTGGAAATGATTGCCCTGCGAAATTTAACCGCCTTGAGTTTTGGTACTTTGATGAGTCTAGAACCTGCAATCGCAGCACTCTCTGGTTTTATCTTCTTGGGTGAAACTTTATTGTGGACACAATGGCTGGCACTGGCCACGATTATTAGTGCTTCAATTGGCTGTACGGTGACCAGTCAAAGACGAAAACATTGAATAAAAATAAAGGCGCTATAGCGCCTTTATTTAAGATACCTTTATTAGAATCATTTTAACGTGGTGTTGCATCTTTAATCGCCGTATTTAATACCGTGGCTGCTGTCACATTATAGCCATCACATGCAAAAGCAAGCTGATCATAAGTGTATTCTGTCCATTTGATCATTAAAGGACTGGCATCATTTTCCTTTAATTTGTCTAAAGCCACTTTTCGTGATTGGGCAACATAATCGTTGTGATCAATATGTTCTCCATGTTCCGAGAACGCACTGTTATAAATTCCTCCTTGATATTCGATCGCACCAAAATATTTGTAATATTGCATAGCAGTATCTTTATATTCTGCCTTTTTATATTTCAAGCCAGCCATGGTTTCATCTAGAATAATTTTTGCCAGCTCCTGGACAGACGTTTGTGCCTGCCAATCAGCCAGCGTGCGATAGTCAGTTTTTGTTTCCGGATCAAATTCAATATATTCTTCTTCCGGATGTTCAGCCTGAAGACGGAAACATTTAGATCCATTCGGGAATGTGCGCGCCTTCTGCAAATCAATAAAATTGGCTGCAAACTCATTATAATATTTACGGTCAGCGGCTGTCGTATTATCACTATTAAATAACACTCTGGTTGCAGCATCCTCATACATTTTCACCACAGCAATATTGGTACGTTCAGTTAATGCTTTTCCTGACAGGTCGTACCACTCTATATGCCGATGATTACTGATGTTGTTCTCCGGTATGGTCACAGGACGACTCTTAAATTGAGTGGTCGTATTTTCCAGTACTTTTTCCAGCTTATAGCCGAATGCTGTACGGGTCAGATCTGCAGGAAATACCCCTTTAGCGGTGACATAAGTCGGGAACACCATGTTCTCCTCAATATTATATTCAGTATCCACGACACTGTTATCATCCGCATATAATATGCCGTCAGTAATTTTATTTTTATGACTGGCCAATAGAAGTTTTTTCGACTCCATGTCTGCTGCATCAGCATTGGGCAAGTTGAACTGATAGTTGTAGAATTCCGACACTGTGTCTGATGCTCCATCACCCGGGGTTCCAGGATTGTTCGGATTACCAGGATTGCTCGGAGCCGGTTGGCTAGGGACTGGTGTATTATTATCCGAATTATCAGAGCTACCACATGCTGCAAGCATACAGCCCAAAATGGCGCAAGAAAGTATTCGTAATTTCATTATTATCTACCTTATTATTTTCATTGTTATTTTAATGCTGCCCCGAATTGGGATCTAAGATATTTTAATAAATATAAAAATAAGATCAAATTAAAAATTGATTAATTTGTAACCACACCTGAGGTAAGTTTAATTTTGAATTTAAAACTTCACATATTTGATTGAGCTAAAATGTAAATTGATTATCTCCAAACTTAAGTTGCATTCACAAAATATTGCTCTGGCCTACTCAGCAAAAATCAACCAGTTTGCTATAATTTCATTTCTTTCTATTTCTCATTTTCACCCGCTCTGGGTAGAAGCTGCTTCCATGCCAAACGCCCAACTTCTTGCCGTATTCTTCATGGTCTTGTCCATGACTTCGTACCAGATCAGTGCATCTTTTGCCAAACAGCTGTTTAGTGTACTGGATCCGATTACTGTCACCATTTTAAGACTCTGTTTTGCTGCAATCATTGTCTGCGTCATGTTCCGCTCTTGGAAAATAATTTCACGTTTGCCTTTTTTAAAATGGCGGGATTTACTCTGCTATAGCGCGGCTTTAGGGGTCATGAATATTTTATTCTATCTGTCACTTGGTCGTTTACCGCAAGGCATTGCAGTAGGTCTGGAGTTTATTGGCCCTTTGGGACTGGCTCTACTGTCGATTAAACACCGTAGTGATTATATCTGGGTATTGATGGCCATTTTGGGCATCGCGCTGATGGTGCCATGGGGACAGGCCAATAGCAGCAATTTTGACCTGTTGGGCGCAGCTTGTGCCTTGGGGGCAGGTTTCTGCTGGGCATTATATATTTTCTTTGGCCAACGTGTAGTTCAGCAGAATATCGGCATGCATGCACTGACCATTGCCATCAGTATTTCAGCATTGTGTCTGCTGCCGATCGGTCTCTACAACAATGCGCCCGCATTGATTGATACACAACATTGGGGCAAGGCCATTGTGATTGCAATTCTGGCCACTGCGATTCCTTATGCCCTCGATTTAAAAGCCTTACAGCATTTAAACAAAATGAGCTATGGCACCCTGTCCAGCCTCTCTCCGGCTTTAGCAGCTTTGACCGGTTTTCTGTTATTGGGTGAGAAAATCACGGTACTGCAAGCGGTCGCTCTGGTGTGTATTATGCTGGCCTCTGTCGGTGTGACAGTACGTGCCGCGCGTCAAGGAGCGGCAGAACGGAATGCATAAAGCCTGATTGGGATCTGGGCAACTGACTCAATATTTTCATTCATTTTTGTGCTTTCTCCCTTTAGGAGAAATACCTCGGAGAAATGAATCCGGATAAAAAAGATGGCTGTAGCGCCATCTTTTTCATTTATTCGATTTGAAGTTAAAATTTAGCTTTGTACCAGCATATCTTTTTTCATGTCTTTATAACGCTGATATTCAGTCTTGTACTGCACTGCTAAAGCGGTCTTTTGCTCTTCACTGAGAATTTTTCCTGCCTGCTGGAAGAAACCATGTTCCTCTTCTTTTAAGTGGTGATGCACTTTTTCGGAAAGCTTTTTGGCAATTGCAATCCAGCCCGGATTACTCAATTCTGTTGCAGTCAGCTCTTCAATCATCTCGTCCATTTCATGATGTTCGGCCAAGGCATGCCGGGTGATATTCAAGCCCGAATCGGTCATCATCAGGGGAATATAGAAATAACGGTCTTCAGCCGCTTCATGGGCAAATAATTCATTCTTGAGTTGTTTGAACAGCTCACGACGTTCTGCTGTATCCCCTGAAGTTTGTAGTAATTTTTCTGCAAGATCACGCTGAATTTCATGACTTTCTCTTAATGCTTCAAAAATGGTGGTCATCTAATTTTTCTCCTGTTTTCGCCCTGCCTTTTTACATCATAGAAAGAAAATGGCATGGGTTCAGGAGGTTTTATAAGTACAAATTGTATAAAAAACTTTAATATTGAGAATGGTTTACATCTATTCTTATATAAAGAACATCTGATAGGCCATCCGGCAAATCAGTAAACTGACCAGAATCAGGAATAAAATCCGGATAAAGCCACTGCCATATTTAAAGGCTAATTTGACACCCAGCAAGGAACCACAGATATTGGCCACCGCCATCATCGCCCCGACCATAAATAGCACATTGCCGCTGGGAATAAAGAAAGTTAACGCTGCCAGATTGGTGGTGAAATTGGCAATTTTAGATAAAGCTGAAGCATGTAAAAAATCGACACTTAAATAACGAATGAAAAAGAAAATAAAGAAACTGCCCGTACCCGGCCCGAAAATTCCGTCATAAAATCCGATGGCCAGACTGCCCAAAACTGCCAATGCCAACATTTTCTTGGTGAGCTTTTGCTGAACATGCACCTGACCAAACTGCTTTTTCATCACGGTATAAATCGCGATGACAATCAGCATGATCAATACAAAAGGTTTGAGGATTTCGACCGGAATCAAGGTGACACTGGCCGCGCCAATAAACGAGCTGATGAAACTGCAAGCTGCAATCACGCCCAAGAGCAACCACGGCAGTTTTACCTGACGCAAATAGGAAAATGCCGCAGAGCCAGTACCAAAAATCGAGGCCAGTTTGTTGGTACCAAATACGGTAGCCGGCTGTAAATGCGGCAGACTGCCCATAATTGCCGGAATCTGGATCAGACCACCACCGCCTACAGCAGCATCAATTGCCCCTGCAAAAAATGCAAAGACAATCAGGCTGATGATGATCTCAATATCCATATTTCAGACCTTGCTTAGAGGTTTAAGACGCGTTTTGGCACCAGTCGTTTTTTATCACTAATTTCCGCTAGGCCTAAACATTTTTCACCATCAAAAACCAAGACCTGTTCAGCTGCATCGTGCTCGATATTACTTTCCATGCCACGGCTAAAATATTCTGCCCGCCCTTCTGGCACTTGGATTTGCGGGAAATGTTGCACCGGTGCATAAGCCGGCAACAACAACCTATCACGCTCGTCTTCATTCAAGCTTTCCAGATATTCAATGGTATAACTCGGGATCAAATCAAAATGACCGGTTTTAATGCGGTGTAAATAGGTCAGATGACCGTAAGTACCCAAGGCTTTGGCAATATCTTCACCGAGTACCCGGATATAAGTCCCTTTAGAGCAGGTAATATCCAGCGTGATGCTATTTTCAGTAAAGGATAAAAGCTCAATGGCCAGAATGCTAATCGGGCGCGCTTCACGTTCAATCTCGATGCCCTTACGTGCCAGTTCGTATAAAGGACGACCTTCTTTTTTCAGCGCCGAATACATCGGTGGCACTTGCTGGATATCACCGATAAACTGTGTCAAGGTTTCTTGAATTAACGCTTCCGAAAGTTCAGGAACCGCTTTTTCTAATAAGACTTCGCCTTCAACATCGCCGGTGGTGGTGCTATGTCCAAGAAAGACCGTCGTTTGATAACGCTTGACTGAATCTAATAAATAATGCGAAAACTTGGTCGCCTCACCTAAACATATCGGTAATAAACCCGAGGCCAGAGGATCCAGTGCCCCGGTATGGCCTGCTTTTTGTGCACGATACAACCAGCGAACTTTTTGCAATGCAGCATTAGAACTAATGCCCAAGGGTTTATTCAAAAGGAAGACACCACTAAGATGACGACGCTGAATTTTAGGAGATGATGCTTTCATGGCAAAAAATCAGACATTTTATAAATTGGCGCCATGGTAAGACCCTGTGCGATGATTTACAACTTTTCTATGGTATCTGATGATTTTTATGGCATATTGAGCCGAATCAAAACTCTAAAAATAATGAAACCGAAAAAACAGGTGCATAGGATATGCAGAAATACAAGATATGGATCATTCTGGCTCTGGTGGTGCTGTGCTTTATCACCCTGATGCTCTGGTTATCTCCTCAGAATGAATCACAGACAGAGACTATTGGCCAATCATCTCTTAGTGAACGCCGCGGCGAACCTGCCGCATTAAGTATGACCAGCCCTGCCAATGCAGCATTTTCCAGTGCCAGCCAGCAAGATACCGAAATCAATTGCCAGATGCAGCTGGATGCGAGTAACCGTCTGACCGTCAATGAACAGACTCGAAACTGTTTTGAATATTTTATTACCCAGTTTGGTGAAAAAAATCTGGCACAGATTCAACAGGATTTTAAAACTTACATTCGCCAGAATCATAAAGAACCCGCTCTCTCACAGATTCTGGATTTATGGGATCGCTATATTCAGTATCGTCAAGGTTTAGGCCAACTGACTGCACCGACAGGCCTCGATCAGGAAGATCCGGCCTATTACCGCAGCATCTATAGCAGCACCCAGAATTTGCGTAAACAATATTTTTCTAATTATGAAATTGAAGGTTTATTTGGTACCGAAGACACCTATCATGAATATACGCTTGACCGTATGGCCGTGCTGGCAGACAACAGCTTAAGCGAGTCTGAAAAAGCCCAGAAGCTCAAAAATCTGTTTGAACAATTACCACAAGACTGGCAGGAAAATCTGGAACAACTGAATAAACTCGAAGATTTACGCAAACTCAGCGCAGACATTAAAGCGCGTGGTGGCTCAAATGCAGAGATTCGTCAAATGCGATTAAACCTGGTCGGCCCTGAAGCTACGCAACGTCTGGAGCAACTGGATGGCGAACGTGCCAGCTGGAAATCCAGTGTCACGACGTATCTCAATGAACGGGATAGCATCATGCAAAGTGGCATGAGTGACAGCGCCAAACAGCAAGCCGTCGAGAAGCTGCGCCAGCAACGTTTTCAACAGCCGAATGACCAGCTGCGGGTCGAAACCTTTGAACAGATTCATGATCAAGGCGGCAAGTTGCCCTTTGCGAATTAAGCCTAAAAGCCATCACCTGTTGATGGCTTTTTTTATGATCCTCATATCGAAAGCTTTATGCCTTCATATCTCCCGCCCTAACTTTGTTTCTAAATATTTCTTGTTTACACAAAATAACCTCAATGAGTGTTTTGTATTTCAACAACTTAAAATTTAAATACAGCCGTAAATAAAACATATTCTTACAATGTAAATCTCTTCTCTCTATCGTGTCCTAAAATGACATGGTTTTAGCGCGTTGAAGTGAAAAAATACCGCTACTCAAAAGAAAAATTGCTCAGCCATAGAAGGCCAAAACTGTATGGTCCAAAGTCTGCTTTTGTGGCTTACAACACTCTAGAAAAGCAATGATTGCTTTAATAACGATAAAATTAAAAAGGGATGCTTATGCGTACTTTCAGCAAGACAGCACAGTTACTGACTGTGACTTTAGCAACAACTCTGGGATTAAGCTTTTCTGCACAGGCCCATGCCGCGGCAAGTGCGACACAGGTCACTGAAAAGGCCAGATCTGATTATGCCAAAACCAAATATCCTATTCTGATGGTACATGGCTGGCTAGGCTGGTCACGCATTGGCACCGACAGCATCGGGCTGGATTACTGGTATCAGATTCTACCGGATATGGCACGCAATGGTTCTACCGTCTTTGCTGCACAGCTGTCTCCGGCAAATAAGACAGCACATCGCGGTGAACAGCTGATCAGCCAGGTTGAAGATGTGATAGCAATCACCGGCAAACACAAAGTCAACCTGATTGGTCACTCTCATGGCGGGCCAACCGTGCTCTATGTCGCTGCCACTAAACCAGAATATCTGGCATCGATTACAGGCGTTGCTGGTACCTATCATGGTTCTAAAGTTGCTGACGATATTCAAAGCAATAGTTTAAGCCGCACCGCGTTTAATATTTTAGGTGACTATATTGTGGGACCTTTAATTGCACTCGCTCAGCTTAAACCTGAATTAGAAATCGATTTTGATGCATCCATGAAATCATTAACCCAAACAGAATCAAAAAACTTTAATGCAACTGTTGCAAAAGAAGCAGTCAAAGACGGCGTTTTAGCAGCGACTGAAAACTGTAATAAAAACCTCAAACCTAAAGATTCTAAAGGTATTTATTACTATTCATGGACAGGTGTAGCACAAGCCACCAATGCCTTAGACATCGATACGATTTTAATGCAACTGGGCCCACTATCTTATGGCAATAAAAACAATGATGGTATGGTCGCACGTTGTAGTGCTTATATGGGCAAAGTGATTAATGACAATTACAAACTCAACCATACTGACTTGGCCAACATGATGTTTGGCTTGAAAGGTCTATTCGCTCCAGATCCGGTGACGTTATACCGTCAGCATGCCAACCGCTTAAAGCTGCAAGGTTTATAAGCGGCTCGCCTTTATCAGGATTGATAAAGGCTTTGCTATATAAGCGGTCATCATTTTCCCGGATGAAGCAGAGATAGAATAATGAAAACAATAAGCCTGGTATTCAGTCTATTTATTGGATTCAGTTGTTCCTTGGCTTATGCCAAGCAGAGTCCATTGATTGAATATACACCCAAATTCGCTATATCCAGCTACACCAAAACCCATTATCCGCTCATCTTTGTCCATGGCTTCGGTCTGGGCTTTAACCGCATTGGAACCAATAACATCGGTTTAGATTATTGGTATCAGATCCCGCAAGATTTAGCCCGTCATGGTGCGCGTGTATTTTCCGCGGAATTATCTGCGGTTGCATCCAATGAACTACGTGGTGAACAGCTGTTACTACAAATTGACGAAGTTCTTGCACTGACGGGTAAAGCTAAAGTCAATCTGATTGGACATAGTCAAGGTGGACCAACCATTCAATATATTGAAGCTGTTGCACCTGCCAAAGTGGCTTCACTGACCGCAATTGCAGGTGCGATGAGAGGCACACCTGTTTTTGTCAATACCAGCCAGACACCTTTACTAGAACCGCTGATTCATGCCATTGGAACAATTCTGGGCTACAGCATGAATCTGGTAACAGCAAATCAATATCCCGTAAATATCACAGCGGCCTTAAGTGCCATGCATCCTGAAAACATTCGAGCCTTCAATATAAAATACGGTTCTGCTGCGATTCCTAAAGACTGTCAGACCCAAGGCATGAAAATCACAGCAAATGGTATTCATCATTACTCTTGGATGGGCAACCGGCAAGCCACCAATCCTCTGGATATCATTGAATCGACTATTGTCAGTTTAGGCGGGACTTTCTTGAAAGGTGAAGCCAATGATGGCGCTCTACCTTTATGTAGTGGACGTTATGGTCAGATCATTCGTCAAGACTATGCCCACAATCATTTCGATGAAGTGAACCAGTTCTTCGGCATTTTAGGGCCTTTTGCCCAAGACCCGATAGCACTTTATCGCCAACATGCCAACCGGCTCAAACTGCAAGGCTTATAAATCATTCACTGCTATCCATCAATCATAATTTTTTAAATACAGCAACTTAAAACTTAACTCGCCCGTTTCGGATGGGTCATTTGGCAAAGCAGGATAAGAATCATCCTGTCAAAACAACAAAAATGAGGAAAATATATGAAATACGGCTTATTCATCACCAGTCTGCTGCTAGCTGGCACATGTGTCACGGCTCAGGCATCCACTCAAGCCAGTCAGGTCACAGCGAAAGCCAGCTCACACTATGCCAAGACCCAATATCCCATCGTGTTTGCACACGGGATGGCAGGCTTTATCCGGGTCGGAACAGATCAGTTTGGTCTGGATTACTGGTATCAGATTTTACCGGATCTGGCCCGCAATGGTGGCAATGTCTGGGCGACCCGAGTATCACCGTTTAACTCATCAGAAATTCGTGGTGAACAACTCTTAGAACAAGTGAAGGAAATTCGGGCGATTACAGGTGCATCTAAAGTCAATCTGATTGGTCATTCTCATGGTGGTCCCACGATTCGTTATGTCGCTGGTGTAGCGCCTCAACTGGTCGCCTCTCTGACTGCGGTCGGTGCGCCGCATAAAGGCTCACCAGTTGCAGATCTGATTCTTCAGGCAGAAGATACGCCACTACAAGGCCCTTTGGTCGGTGGGATTAATCTAGTATCTAAAGCCATCACCTGGGCCCAAGGACTGGATCCAAACAGCTTCCCGCATGATTCTCTTGCAGGTGGTCGCAGTCTGACACTGGCAGGATCGGCACAATTTAATCAGAAATATCCGCTGGGAATGTCAAGCACGACCTGTGGCGAAGGTGCCTATAAACAGAATAATATTTATAACTATTCATTTACCGGCACCGGCACAGTCACCAATATTCTCGATCCTGACTCTGCTTTGAAAGTCACCAGCCTGCTGATTGATGGTGGCAAGGACAATGATGGTCTGGTCTCTCGCTGTAGTGCCAAATTTGGTAAAACCATTCGTGATAACTACAACTGGAATCACTTAGATGAAGTCAATCTGGTCTTGGGCCTGAAAAGCATCTTTGCCCCTGACCCGGTCGATGTGTATCGCCAACATGCCAACCGGTTGAAGCTGCAAGGCTTATAGTTCTTATATCAATATTAGAATATAAAAAATGCGCCCAAAGGCGCATTTTTTAACTCGAGATAAAACTTAACTTGAGCCTAAACTTAAGAAGCTTTAACTTTACGAGCTGGTAATTTTTCACGGATACGTGCAGCTTTACCAGACAATTCGCGTAGGTAGTAAAGTTTAGCGCGACGAACATCACCACGACGTTTCACTTCAACTTTAGCTACGATTGGAGAGTGAGTTTGGAATACACGCTCAACACCAACACCGCTAGAAATTTTACGTACTGTGAACGCAGAGTTCAAGCCACGGTTTTTCTTCGCAATTACCACACCTTCAAAAGCCTGAAGACGCTCACGGTCGCCCTCTTTAACTTTTACAGAAACAATCACTGTATCACCTGGTGCGAAAGCAGGGATGTCTTGTTTCAATTGTGCATTTTCAATTACTTGAACTAAAGGATGCTTACCGCTCATGGGGTATCTCCAATAATGCGAGTCAGAAGAGGTCTGATCATCGCGGGGGCTAGAGGCTAAAGCGCATAGACCCGATTATCTTTCCCTTTAAAGTTGACCATCTCAACTTTAAAGAGCCTATTAAAGAATACTTAAACTCAATTTAAGTACCGTTTTCGAAGACAGCACCAATTTCTCAGCAATGTCTTACAAATCTTTCAGCCATTTTTTTTGCTGCTTGGTCAATTCTATTTGTTCGACCAGTTCAGGTCGACGTTCAAGTGTCCGTTGATAACGCTGCAAAAACCGCCATTTTTCAATGTTTGCATGATGACCTGATTTAAGTACCTCAGGCACATCCAAACCTTCAAACTGGTCAGGCTTGGTATATTGTGGGCAGTCTAACAGACCATCCACAAAGGAGTCTTGCACATGGGATTGCTCATCAGACATCGCCCCCGGAAGCCTCCGGATAATACTGTCCAATAAAACCATCGCTGGCAGTTCACCACCCGACAAAACATAATCACCAATTGACCATTCCTGATCAACATATTGCTGGATCAAACGTTCATCGACCCCCTCATAACGCCCACACAGTACAATCAATCCGTCATATTGAACGAAGTCCTGTACCGCAGCTTCATTTAAGGTTTTTCCTTGCGGTGACATATACACCACAGGAACCTGAACTGCGCCTGCTTCATTTGCAAGCTCTTTGGCACGGTGGATTGCTTGTGCCAAAGGCTCCGCCATCATCACCATACCCGGACCACCACCGAATGGACGTTCATCCACCCGTTTGTAGTTGCCCGTCGCAAAATCGCGAGGATTGATGCAATGAATTTGCATCAAATCACGTTTTGCTGCGCGCCCGCTAATACCGTAGGCTGTAATCGCTTCAAACATTTCAGGAAAAAGCGTAATGACTGCAAAAAACATCGCAGACTCCCTTATTTCCAAAAAGTGTTAGTAGTCTACGCCCCAATTGACGTAAATACGACCAGCTTCAAGATCAACGCGTTGTACCACATCTTTATGCCATGGAATCATGCGCTCTTCGCCATCGATACTGTCGGCAGTTGCGCGAACCACCATCACATCATTGGCACCTGTTTCAAACAGTTCAAAAATTTGACCGAGATTCACTTCTTGATCCTCATCATTCAGACCTAACACTGTTAGACCCTTTAAATCAGACCAATAATATTCATCTACACCCGCTTGAGGCAGTTGCGATTTAGCAATCCAGACATTGGTGCCAACCAGTTGGTCTGCCCCAGTGCGATCACTCACACCTTTAAGCGAAACAACCAAGCCTTTACCATGTGGTTTCCAACGTTTTACATCGACAATTTGCCAACCTGCTTTGGTCTCAATGTACCAAGGCAGATAGTCAAATATGTTGCTCATGGGTTCTGTATTGGAATAGACCCAGAGCCACCCATTTAATCCATATGCTGAACGTAGCTGTCCAATCTGAATACGATCTTCGGGAACATTCTGTGTTGGTGTCATGGGCAATCTACTACCATATTAAACAGCAGTTGCAGCTTTTTTAGCTTGAGCAGCTAAAGAAGCAACGCGATCTGAAGGTTGAGCACCTTGAGAAACCCAGTGAGCAAAACGGTCAGCATCTAAACGAAGTTTTTCTGCTTTACCTTGAGCTGTCGGGTTGAAGAAACCGATACGTTCGATGAAACGACCGTCACGTGCATTACGGCTATCAGTTACAACGATTTGATAGAACGGACGTTTTTTAGCACCACCGCGAGTAAGACGAATAACAACCATGATAGAACCTTATAGTTTTTACGGATTATCCCTGCACCGACCACCGATACATTTCAAACCCCTTTCATAGAGGGCAGTATTTTACTTGAACTTTGCCCTGAATGAAAGATTAAAAAGTGTTTAGGTAGAATTTTGGGTTTAGTTAGCGGCCGTCCCATGGTTCACATGCACCAGATGTTTTTTCCCAACATTGTTGCCCCCTGCTATTTAAAGTCAGGTTGCCGGTTCCTAACATCCCCCCCGAGGAGCTGCTGTTAAAGTCCATACCTGAGTTGCTCGTCTCAAAGTAATAGTATAAACCGGTTGAGTAGCCGGATAGGTTTTGGCTATTCCACCATTATCCAAAGTTGCCGAGCTAAAATTATGATTGATGACATGATGGCCTTGTAAGCGCTGAGCAATTTGCATCATTTCAGCTTGTACATCTGCCCTTTTGGTCCGTTGTACATAATTTTGATAAGAAGGATAAGCAATGGCGGCTAGTACTGCCAAAACTGCAATCACAATCATCAGTTCTATCAGGGTAAAGCCTTGTAAATTTCTTTTCATCACCATGTCTCACTATAGCCGCCACAGTTTTCGTATCCGCTTACAATATCTTTGACTTTAGTCATACAACGGATACCATCACTCTTCAAAAGCAGATCAAAATTTCTTGGTTGCTTAGGTTCAGCCCCATTTTTGACACGCTCGACAGAGATACTCCAACTAAGCCCCTGAATTTTAGAAGAAGCTTCAGTTTCGGCAGGCTTTGTTGCACAAACCTAGCATCAAAAGCTTATTCAGCAATATAATTTCAAAATGAATAAGCCTGCCTCTAAAATCTACCGTACAACCAATTGGTCATCCTATAACCGAGCCTTAATTAACCGAG
>NZ_VPCG01000048.1:0-16692 GCF_013418355.1 Acinetobacter sp. YH12151
GCGACTCATGAGTGCTCGGTTATATGCGGGCCAATTGGTTGTGCGGTAGATTTTGTGTGTAGGCTTCTTCATTTGAAAATTATATCGCTGAAAAAGCCTTTACAGATAGGTTTGTGCAACAAAGCCCTATTCATTTTGAAACTGCTTCAAATGATTTTGGACTTCTCATATCAGGTTACATCTGAAAAACACATATATTTTATATTGCGAATATGCGTATATTCATATACAAAGCTATGATTCATTGATAAGAGTAAAGCTCATGGATCAAATGCCAAAAGTCCAAATTTATCATAATCCAGCCTGTGGTACCTCACGCAATACGCTGGCTTTAATTCGCAATGCGGGAATTGAGCCTGAAGTGATCGAATATCTAGTTACGCCTCCTTCTCGTGATGAGCTGATTCAACTGATTTCTGATGCAGGTTTATCGGTAAGAGATGCGCTCCGTAAAAATGTCGATCCCTATACCGAGCTGAATCTAGATGATGCCGGCTGGAGCGATGAGAAACTGCTTGATGCCATGCTGCAACATCCGATCCTGATCAACCGCCCGTTGGTGGTTACCGAGCTTGGAACCCGATTATGCCGCCCATCGGAAGTGGTACTGGATATTCTGCCTTCGCCACAATTAAAAGCCTTTGCCAAAGAAGACGGTGAAATCATCGTGGATCAACAGGGCAATCGGGTAAAATAAAGTGTCCCCCCTACGAAAAAGCTTCAACTTGATTGGAGCTTTTTTATCTGAAAAACACATGGACGATGATCCATATCATTTACATACTGAATGAAATAGGTTCTTGAAGGATAAAGGAATTGGATCATCAGCAGGCAGTTTCCCCGTATCAGGTTTTGACAGAGAGTACCATTTTTCAAATCTTACACAGGCTACCGACTGGAAACTGTTGCGCAGGTCAATGGTTCAAAAATCTGCCGATGAGTGCATCGACCTGATCTCATCCCCCTAAAACCAGGAGCTTTAAATGGAAAGCATAATCGCGATTTTTGCCTGGCTGAATGATGTGCTGCTTAAAATGACCTGGCTCTCGGAAGGCGTGCGCTGGCTGGTCGAAAATGTCTTCGGTTTATCGGTGGTGACCCGGCTCGGTGGCAGTATTCACTTCTTTATTTATGATGTTTTTAAGATCTTTATTCTGCTCTCAGTCCTGATCTATAGCCTGTCGTATATCCAGAGTTATTTTCCGCCTGAACGCACCCGGCAGATTCTGGGACGCATGACCGGGATCAAAGCCAATATCATGGGGGCCTTGCTCGGCACCATTACCCCATTTTGTTCCTGTTCTTCCATTCCGCTGTTTATCGGTTTTACCCGTGCCGGACTGCCTGTGGGGGTGACCTTTTCCTTTCTGATTTCATCTCCCTTAGTCGATCTGGCTTCGATTATTTTATTGGCCAGTATTTTTAACTGGAAAATTGCCATGATCTATGTGGTTCTTGGTCTGATTTTGGCAGTTATTGGTGGATCACTCATCAGCTTTTTCAAAATGGAAAAGTATGTCGCTAAATTTGTTACGCAAAATAGTACAGCTCAGGGTGATGAAGATTTTAAAATGTCTGCGAAAGAGTGCCGGGAATTTGCCTGGGAACAGGTGGTGGAAATCTTTAGCAAGGTCTGGATGTATGTGTTGATTGGCGTAGGGATTGGCGCGGCAATTCATAACTGGATTCCTGAACAGTGGATTACCGCCTTGCTTGGTCAGGATCACTGGTATTCCGTACTGATTGCTACAATCATAGGCATACCGATGTATGCAGATATTTTTGGCACTTTGCCGATTGCAGAAGCTTTGGTGGTGAAAGGTGTGGGGTTGGGGACGGTATTGGCCTTTATGATGGCGGTAACAGCACTTTCCCTGCCATCCCTGATCCTGTTAAAACAGGTGGTGAAAACCCGCTTATTGAGCCTGTTTATAGGGATCGTTTTTGTGGGAATCTTGATTATTGGCTATAGCCTGAATACTTTGGGTGACTGGTTTTTATAAAATGTATGGAGAATAAAAGATGAAAATTAAAGTTTTGGGTACAGGCTGCCGTAAATGTAAGGCCCTGTTGGCTGCAACTGAAGAAGCAGTGAAAAGCACCGGTGTCAAAGCGGACATTGAGTATGTCACGGATATGATGCAGATTGCCGAAACCGGACTGTTAAGCACACCGGGTCTGATGATTGACAGTAAAATCGTATCGAGTGGTAAAATTCTGGAAGCTCAGGCTATCGCGGAACTGATCGAGAAAAATAAATAACTTCAAAATTAAAGTTGTAGCGAAGAAAACCAGTGGTTCAAGTCGCTGGTTTTTCTATATTGGAAGAAGAGGGAAACTGTTAAATCCAGCGCTTTCTGGCTGTGATATCCTGATCCAGATATAATTTTTCACTTGTACTATTTACTATATATATGGATATGTATATATTTGCATAATAGAAGGGGAGCAGCTATGGACCACGTTCAGTTTTTTAAATGTTTATCTGATGAAACACGTCTCAGTATTGTCCTGCTGATTGCGGAAAATAAAGAGCAATGCGTCTGTGATCTGACCGATAAACTGCAGTTAAGCCAACCAAAAATTTCACGGCATTTGGCCTTGTTGCGGTCTTGCGGTCTGCTCAACGATCGTCGGCAAAGCCAGTGGGTGTACTACAGCCTCAATCCGCAATTACCGGCCTGGTGCTTTGAAATTCTGGACGTACTGAAACGTAGTGACGTTCCGGTTTTATTTGATTCTTCCGCTCTATCGATTCAGAGCCATTGCGAGTAAGTTTTCATGAAATTTTTGTTTTTATGCACGGGGAACAGTTGCCGCAGCATTCTATCTGAAGTGTTGTTCAATAGCCGTGCGCCAGAAGGCTGGGTCGCTTACAGTGCTGGCAGCAAACCTTCCGGTCAGGTGCATCCCTTGACGCTTGAAACCCTGCACAATCTGGGCTTGTCGACTAAAGGCTTATCCAGCAAGACGATTGATGCCTGTGAACAGTATCAGCCAGACGTGGTGATTACCGTCTGTGATGCGGCTGCACAGGAAGCGTGTCCTCTTTATCTTGGCGGAGCGATCAAGGCGCACTGGGGCCTGTCTGATCCGTCACATTTAGAGGTGGATAAAGAAGAAAAAATGCAAGCCTTTATGAACACTGTTGAACATATCAATCGTCGCCTGGATACTTTGTTTAAACTTAACGTAGATGAACTTTCTCGCTCACAATTGATTGCAGCGATTAATCAAATTTCGAATGTTGAGTAAGTCACATGTCTGAAAAACGCATGTCCTTTTTAGATCGCAACCTGACGCTGTGGATTTTTATTGCCATGGCGTTAGGCATCGCAATAGGAAACTTTTTTCCTCAAGCATCGGTTGCTCTGGATCAATTCAGTATTAATTCAGTCAATATTCCAATCGCGATTGGTCTGATTCTGATGATGTATCCACCCCTGGCAAAAGTGGATTATGCGACCTTGCCACAAGTGTTTAAGGATAAAAAAACCCTGACGCTATCTTTAATTCAAAACTGGTTGATTGCTCCGGTACTGATGTTTGCGTTGGCTGTGATTTTTTTGCATAGCTATCCAGAGTATATGACAGGCGTGATCCTGATTGGTTTAGCTCGATGTATCGCCATGGTACTGGTGTGGAATGGTCTGGCCTGTGGTGATAACCAATATGTTGCAGCATTGGTGGCGTTTAACAGTATTTTCCAGATTTTATTCTTCAGTACCTACGCCTGGTTATTCCTGACCTTCCTTCCGCCATATTTTGGTATTGAAGCTCAAGTGATCAATGTTAGCTTCTGGACCATTACCCATGCTGTTCTGATTTATCTTGGAATTCCGTTCTTATTGGGTTTCTTAACGCGCTTAATTTTGGTGAAACAAAAAGGCGTGGAATGGTATCAAACCAGGTTCATTCCAAAAATCAGCCCGCTGAGTTTAATGGCTTTGCTGTTTACGATTTTGGCCATGTTTAGCTTAAAAGGGGGTGATGTTGTGAGTCTTCCACTGGAAGTTTTACGCATCGCGATTCCTTTAATCATTTACTTTGTGGCCATGTTCTTTATTAGCTTCTTTATGAGTAAATGGATGGGCAATGATTATCCAAAAACTGCTGCAATCTCATTTACTGCGGCTGGAAATAATTTTGAATTATCACTTGCAGTCGCCATTGCAACTTTTGGTATTGCTTCGCCGGTTGCTTTTACCACGATTATTGGGCCATTGGTTGAAGTACCTGTGTTAATTGCTTTAGTGAGTGTTTCACTGTGGCTAAGAAAGAAATATTTTAAAGAGGCTTGATATGATGAACCTGCCTAACGTAGATCCAAATCTTATTGAACAACCCACCTTTGAAAAAGTCCAAGCCAAAGAACTAGCTCATCCTCCTCGGATTTTACTGCTCTATGGGTCTAATCGGGAACGTTCTTACAGTCGCCTTGCAGTTCTTGAAGCTGGTCGAATCCTTGAATATTTTGGGGCAGAAGTAAAAATCTTTCATCCTAAAGGGCTTCCTTTACCTGAAGATGCGGATACTGAGCATCCAAAAGTAAAAGAGTTGCATGAACTTTTAGCATGGTCAGAAGGCATGGTGTGGTGTTCACCGGAACGACATGGTTCTATGAGTTCCATCTTTAAATCCCAGATTGACTGGATTCCACTGGCAGGGGGCGCAATTCGTGCCACTCAAGGAAAAACCCTTGCCTTGATGCAAGTCAGTGGGGGATCACAGTCCTTTAACAGTCTGAACCAGATGCGTGTTTTGGGGCGTTGGATGCGGATGATCACGATTCCAAATCAGTCTTCAATTCCAAAAGCATTCCTGGAATTTGAAGAAGATGGACGAATGAAGCCATCAGCATTCTATGACCGGATTGTGGATGTGATGGAAGAACTGTATAAATTTACCTTGCTGACTCGTGGTCAAAGCAAATACCTGACAGATCGTTATTCAGAACGCAAGGAATCGGCTGAAGAGCTTTCCAAACGGGTAAATCAGCGCAGTTTGTAAGACTGAATTTGCTTGATCAGGCTGTCCGGTCAATCAGAGAAATCAGCAGAAACCCGCTGAAAAAGCGGGATGCTGCATCAAGAACGACAGAAAAATGCAAGGGGAAAAGGCTTTGGACATAAAACAGATCGAAACAGATGTGATCATCATCGGTGCTGGACAGGCCGGTTTGTCCACGGCTTATTTCTTAAAGCGCAAGAATATTCCGTTTATCATCCTGGATGATCAGCCTCAGCCTGGAGGTGCCTGGCAGCATGCCTGGGAGTCCTTGCGTCTTTTCTCCCCCAATAGCTGGAGTTCGCTGTCGGGCTGGATGATGCCGGCGACCGAACAGACCTATCCGACCCGCAATGAGGTGATCGATTATTTGACCGCCTATGAGCAGCGCTATCACTTTCCTGTAGTTCGTCCGGTGCATGTGGAGCGCGTGGAAAACAAAGGGACATATTTAGAGGTCTATGCCGGGGAACAATCCTGGAAAGCCAAAGCGGTGGTAAGCGCTACAGGGACATGGAGCCAACCATTTATTCCCGAGTATGCAGGTCGTGAGCATTTTCAGGGTATACAACTTCATTCAGCAGATTATAAAAATGCTGAGTTATTTAAAAACAAGAAAGTCATGATCGTGGGTAGTGGCAACTCCGGTGCGCAAATCCTGGCCGAGGTTTCCCAGGTAGCTGAAACGCTTTGGATCACCCAGACACCGCCGCAATTTCTGGCAGATGATGTCGATGGCCGTGTCCTGTTCTTAAGGGCGACCGAGCGTTTGAAAGCCCAGCAGCAAGGTAGAAAGATCGAGCAGCCCATTGGTGGTCTGGGCGATATTGTCATGATTGATTCAGTCAAAGAGGCACGTGAGCGAGGCGTTTTACAGAGCAAGCGTCCATTTTCGGCTTTTACCGAACATGGCGTGATGTGGGAAGATGGCAGCACCGCGCAAGTGGATGCAGTGATCTGGTGTACCGGATTTAAGGCGGCGCTGAATCATCTTAGCAGCCTCGGGATTATCCAGCAGGACCAGACCATCGCAGTGAAGGATGGCCGCTCGGTTCAGCTGCCGAATTTATGGCTGGTCGGTTATGGGGAATGGACCGGTGCTGCTTCGGCGACGCTGGTCGGAGTTTCCCGGACATCCAGGGCAGTGGCCGATGAAATCGCTGCGTTTTTAGATTGAAATGACTTGATCCTGCTTCAAACGAAAAAATTGAGTGAATAGCATCTGCCTGCAACAAGTATCATATCCTATGGTCTGATGCTCGCGATGATCTGGCTACCTTTTAATCAGGTAACTTATGCCCACAATGCGGGCAGAAGAAATACTTGTTTTTTTCCTGCTCGAGTTGTTCTTTCTTGCGCTCATGAATAAGCTCTAACAGGATATCCTGCATTTGCTCTGTGCTCAGCCCGACTTCTTTACGTAAAGTTTCAATTTTTTCTTGATCTTCAATCAAGTCAATTTCTGCGTCATCAAGCAGTTCACGAAATCTTAATTCCAGCTTGTGTTTGCGTTGTCTCAGCTCATTGGCCAGGCCATTGGCCAGAATACCCGCAGGAAGTGCTGCCAGACCTACCCCTAAAATGGTAATGACCCCAACCTTGGCAAGAGTCACCGACATAAAATACACTAAATAACATAATTGGTATTTTAATAAACTCTATATATAACAGTTGTATAGAGTTTTTATTTTGTGTGGTGTAATTTAAGGTAGGGTGGGGTACTTTGATTTTTGGTCACTAATTTATTGTGATAATCAACAATAATAACCAACATACACATGCTTAATCTAAAGGTGTTTTACTGACTGGTATAATTTTATAATGAGAGGGGTGTTGCCTGGGGCTACGGTTTCTGTTTTGCCTTTTGGCGTAAGACGTACAAATATAAGCTTTCTACTTTTTCACGTGCCCATGGTGTGGTACGCAAGAATCGCAATGATGATTTAACACTTGGGTCTATGCAAAAACATCTAATTTCAATTTTACGACTTAAACCTTCAAAGCCACCGTAGTAATCCAATAATTCATCCAAAATGTCAGCAAGTTTTTTGCCGTGTAAAGGGTCATTGGAGGTGTTCATAATAGATCAATCGTATTTTGGGTGGCCATTATTATAACCTGGGCTAGTTGGAAAACTAGAGAGTTGGAATGTAAGTAATGATGGACTGAATAGCCACCAAAATTCTGGAGCACACCCAGCCATCGGGTGATGCATCATATATATGACTTGGTAATCCCATTTGCTGTGTAGGAAAGTTTTTTCTTAATGGGTCACCTTTTAATGGAAGTAGGTAAGAGGAAAGCTCTAAACCTTTACGGATCGCTTCAGCACTGTATTCAAAGGCAATTAATGGTCGACCTGTGATTGCTGTTGAGGAGACCAGTGTACCCTAAAGCCAATATTCACCCCATTCATTGTAGTAAACATTAAGTTTTTTGAGCATGGATTTATTTCCTTTTGATACGTTGGCGAGCCGTATTGCTCTCATAGCGAAGAATATCATCTACACTGTTTAAATGAGGTTTGAAGAGTTCCTCTAATTCTTGTAATCGGCCTAGGACCATGGCAACGTGTACTAAATTTTCAAATGAAACATTTCGACCTGCTTCCAGATTGGATACTGTATTCACACCAATACCAGCACGTGCAGCAACATCTGCCTGAGTCATTTCCAGATAAAGTCGTTCTTTACGAAGCCTCTCACATAATAATCCAACAACTTCTTCAGGTTTTCTGAATTTTAAATCCATAATATTGGGTCTTATGTCCATATATGTCTATTAAACCACAAAATAATGGAGTTATAAAATAAACCAGTTGATCGGTAAGAAGGTGCTTTATTGGCCTGATTAGATCCTATTAGATTAAAGAAATCTAATTAGACATTTACAATCTAATGGAATCTAATACAATCTATGGTAATAAATAAATCATTGCCGAGTGAACCGTACCGGGTTTGTCGGAGATGTGGCATTTCTAGACCAACGTTACGCAAGTGGTGGAAACGATATTCTGAGCAAGGTATTGATGGATTAAGTAGCCAGAGTAGACGTCCCTTAAAATCGCCAAATACTAAAATCAATGCTGAGCTAGAAGCCTTAATATTAGAAATGCGCTCAGCTAGAAATTTTGGTGCTCGACGTTTGCAAACAGAATTGATGAGGCTGCACGGAGTCTCGTTGTCCTTAGCGACTATCCATAAAGTACTATCCACCCATCAAGTCAAACCGATTAAAAAATTCCGTCGTAAAGCAGATTTCATTCGTTATGAACGCCCATTATCAGGCGATAGAATTTAAATGGATACCTGTAAACTGGGTCCAGGACTATATCAGTACACATCTATCGATGACTGCACACGATATCGCGTTTTAAGGATATATAAACGCCGAACAGCAGCGAATACTCTCGACTTTTTAGACTGCGTAATTGAAGAAATGCCTTTTCCCATACAGCGAATACAGACCGATCGTGGGCGGGAATTCTTTGCTGAAAAAGTACAGAAAAAAATGATGCAGCATGGAATCAAATTTAGGCCAAATAAACCAGGTTCACCTCATCTGAATGGCAAGGTAGAGCATTCGCAAAAAACTGATAAATCTGAGTTCTACGCTACTGTAGATATCGATTCTGAGGATATCCAAGACAAGCTAGCCGAATGGCAGCATTACTATAACTGGATGAGACCACATTCAGCGTTGAAAGGTAAAACACCGATGGAGAGGTACTTTGAATTATGTGAAGAAACTCCTTTCTCAGATGAAGTCCAGAAGCAATACAACCCCTCAAATGAACGGATTCAACATGCCAATTACAAGACGGATCTAGAGATCGCTAAATTGAAATGATCTCTATGAATCACACATAGAAACAATGCTAAAACTTTTGACCCCATTTGGTTTAAAATTAACTGTTGTGAAGAAATGATCACTTTCTATCAGGATATTTTCGATCTCAATGAACTGTTTAACTTCTCGAATTTGATTGTCTTTATTCACAATATTCCTATTGAGTGAGTCGAATCTGTGCTCAGGTTGAGCAGTTCGGCTACTGTTCTGAAATGACAGCTTTGTCCGTTATAATTGTATAAACATTTTTAGTGTCTGGTAATTATGTCCTCATTGATCAATTTTCTATCTCGCTTTAGTACTGCAACTATTCAGCGCAGCCTTAGCTATGCTAAACACATTGATAGGGAAACGATTGAGTTCTTTGAGGAAAAAGACGGTGTCACGATGTATGCCCAAATTGAAGGGACAGATTATTATGATACTGCGATTACCTATAATCCCCAAAAAGACCGTTTAATTGATGACGACTGCACTTGTCCGGTTGGATATAACTGTAAACATGCTGCGGCTTTAGCGCGGTTATTCTTTCAGGAATATCGCCAGGAATTTCAGCAGCGTTATGCTGACTCTCAATCCCCACAGGGAATCGCAAAACGCAAACAGGGGTATGATCAGGCGCAACGCTGGTTGAATGATTTTAAACGGTATTTACAACAGACTGAACCTGAGCAGCCTGCCAAAACAAACACATGTTTAATTTACCTGTTAAATCAGTCTGTCAGCTCAAAGAAATTGACCCTTGTGGTGCAGAAGGCCAGACGCAATAAAAATGGCTCGATTGCCGGTGAAAGTGATTATACGCACTATGAAAATATCACCAGAAAGCATCTGACTTTACCGGAACAAAAACGACAATTATTTAACCAGATTTATTATTACGCCAAAATAAACAGCGACGAGCGTTTTTATCAAAGCAATCTTGATATCTCCGGAATTTCATTGGAGCACTTTAAATCTTTTATTCAAAGTGGCGATGTGTACTGGCAAAAAAAGAGCTATGCTGCACTTCAATGGTCAGAACAAGGCTATCACATCGAATTGATCTGGGAACAAGGTGTCAACAAACAGACGGAGCATTTAAACATTGAATTGGTCAATGGCGATATTCGACTCGATTTAAAATCAAATCCACATATCCAGATTCTCGCGAGCCAGCCACCATGTTATGTGGATATTCAACAGAACACGGTGGGCCAGTTATATGGTGAATATACGGCAAATCTGCTCTACCATTTTTTACAGATGCCTGATCTTCCAGCTACGCTCTTGCCAGAGTTTGAGCAACTGACTCATCAATATTCAGACGTGAAAAATCTGCCTCAGCCCGAGTCTATTCAGCATGTTGAGGTCCTTGAGGGTAGCCCCCAGCCAATTTTACGCTTTGGTGTTTTAGATAAATTTGATTGGAAATTAGAGGAGTCTGTTTGTGCTGAAATTGAATTCTCCTATGCAGGTGGGCGAATAAAAGCAGGTACATCAGGTGACAGTTTTATTGGTGAGCAGCATGGCAAAATGGTGCGACAGCTTCGGGATTTTGTTCAGGAACAACAGGCAATCCAGCGTTTACAATTGTTGGTCGAATCACTGGAGTGGGTGAAAGATCTTAGTTATGACCAGCAATTAAAACTGGATAAACAACGTCTTGATTCTATGGTTTTTGCTTTCTATGGAGACTGGATCAAACAGCTCATGCCCATCAATCAAATTGAGTTGATGGGCTGGCAGATAGAGCATCTGGAAAACAGCCCCTTTAACCTGCAATATGTCGAAAATTTAAATATTTCTATCACTGAATCTGAAGGTCAGCAGGACTGGTTCAATATCGGGGCGACGGTTCAAGACAGTGCAGGTAATTCTTATAATTTGCTTGATGCGCTCGTAGCTTTGGTGCGAGTAAATCCTGATTTACTTGATCCGCGGACGTTTATTCATCTGCATGACAGTCAAATTTTCACCGTGAAAACTGCAGTTGATCAACCTGATTTGGCTCTATCCGCTAGGGATATTAAGCCGGTATTGTTACATCTGCAGAGCATTTTACAGCAAGAAGAGCGCAGTATTGATCGCTATGATGCGAGTCAATTATTAGAATTGCAGCATAATCTTGGGATGACATGGCAGGTCAGTGATCGCCTGCAGCAATTTGTACAGAAATTCAAACAAGGCTATCAGCAACAACTGCCGACACCACAAGGTTTTCAGGGGGAGTTGCGTCCATACCAGCAGCAGGGCTTAGGCTGGTTACAGTTTTTAAGGGAAACCCAGCATGGCGGGATTCTGGCAGATGATATGGGCTTGGGGAAAACAGCACAAACTTTAGCCCATTTACTCATGGAAAAGCAGGCTGGATATTTGCAGGACAGTCCCGCCTTAATTGTTGCACCCACATCGCTGATGCATAACTGGTTCAAAGAAGCGGAGAAATTTACCCCTGAGCTCAAGGTATTGCTGCTACAGGGGCCCGACCGCCATCAGAATTTTGAGCAGATTCCGCACTATGATATTGTGTTAACCACCTATCCGCTTCTAGCGAGAGATGAAGAACAACTAAAGCAATATGAATATCATCAACTCATTTTGGATGAGGCGCAGAATATCAAAAATCCGCGTGCCAAAGCTGCACAGGTAGTACGCCAATTAAAAGCACGACATCGTTTGTGTCTAACAGGTACCCCGATGGAAAATCATTTGGGTGAACTGTGGGCACTATTTTATTTCCTGATGCCAGGATTTTTATATTCACAAGAAATTTTTAATAAAAAGTACCGTCATCCGATTGAAAAACGCGGTGATCAGCAGTTAAGGCAAAAGCTGGTCAACCGGATTAAGCCCTTCATTTTACGTCGCTTGAAAACTGACGTAGCCAAAGAATTGCCAGAAAAAACTACGATTGAAGTCAATATTGATATGAATGACCAGCAATCCAAGTTATATGAGGCTGTTCGTGCCACGATGCAGGAAAATATTCAGAAAATTGTGGCAGAAAAAGGCTTTAAACGTAGTCAAATTCAAATTTTAGATGCCTTACTGAAGCTACGTCAGGTGTGCTGCCATCCTAGCTTACTAAAGCTGGATTCAGTGAAAACCGGGCAGGCACACTCTGCCAAACTTGAACAGTTGATGGATATGGTCGTTCCAATGGTGGAGGAGGGGCGAAAAATTCTGATCTTCTCTCAGTTTACCTCAATGTTGGAACTGATTGAGCAACAGCTCCATCACGCAGAAATTGGCTATGTGAAGCTGACTGGAAAGACCAAAAAGCGAGATGAAGTCATTACAGCATTTCAGTCTGGACAAGTGCCGGTATTTTTAATCAGTCTGAAAGCAGGAGGGGTCGGTCTGAATTTAACCGCCGCAGATACAGTCATTCACTATGATCCATGGTGGAACCCTGCTGCTGAAGATCAAGCTTCAGATCGTGCATGGCGGATTGGACAGGACAAGCCAGTATTTGTGTATAAGCTGATTACCAATAAAAGCATAGAAGAAAAAATTCTTGCCTTACAGCAAAATAAAGCAGAACTGGCACAGTCTATTCTAAGTACCGATCATGAGGGCGAAGCGAAACTGACGGAAAATGACGTGATGAACTTGTTTGAGAAATTTTAGTTTGGTTTCAGATTACCCTAATCATCTGTAAGTATCTGAAAGTCTGGATGCAATTTTTTCCAATGTGCTCTTAATTTTTCTTTATGAGCGGAAATCATAGGTAAGTCTAGTAATAGCACTGGCCATACTGACCGTGCTTTGTCCATGATCGCGTGAAGTTGTTTTTCAATAACACGCCATGGAACGCCGACTTTTTCTGCCCATTGCTTAAAATGCTTCATCTCAGCTAGATACCAATCTTTATTTTTGGCAAGATTTAATGCGAAATGACGCTCATTTTCAATATATACACTGGTCATTAATATATCGTATGCGGGAGATAATCTTGGGATTCTTTTATCGTGATAAATCATACTCCAGTTCTTTAAGTGTGCATCTCCATTGGCGAGTAAAATATTTATGAGTAAACGGCTAGCAAATTGCTGAATATCAAAAATTTTGTTATCTGAAAATTGATAAATGATCTTTCCTATCTGCTCATAATTTGTGGTGCTGTATTTCTGATGTGGATATGCGCCGAAGATCTGAGCAAAATCTTCGATGTGAATAAGGTCTGTAGTATCAGCAGTACTCTGTCTATCAAATCTTTTGATTGCGAAAGCATATTGCTCTTGGGGTAAATTTAATGGTGGAAGGTCTTGTAAAAGGGCCATATCCACCAAGCGAATCTCAGGGACATCTATTCCGACCGTTTTGGCAAGGGTCATCATAGAATATTCATTTAGCGGAACAAAAGCATGTCTGGAAGAAGGAGTTTTGATAATCCAGTCCCCGAGTAGAGTCGTTTCCGTTGCCTGTGCTAGTGTAAAACGCCCATCTTTGGCTTTCATGGAAAACTTCATTTGGACGCCGGCCAAGGAAAACTTATTATCTGTTCGAATCTCTTGCTTTAAAATTTGATCTGGATTCGAGATCTGCAGTTTGAATTTTATTTCATCTGGAATTTCTTCTGGATCTAATGGAGTCGCAATGAGTGCTCCAGGTAAATCATGACCTAAATCTGCCAATAACTGAAATTCATTGTCTATATGTACTTTGAGGCTTTGTGCAATCAGTTCACGTAATGCCCCTTCTGGTAGCAAGTTTGATAGCAAGGGGTGTAAGCGCTGATGTGTAACATAGGTCTTTTCTAAAATTTTATCCGCTTGAGGATACAAGGGGGAAGTTAGCAGGCTCAAGGTCGGACGTTGCTGATCAAAGCGGAAAGAATCTGTAAAAACCAGAATATTTTTTCCGCTCTGAAATCCTGCCAAGTATCCAACGACAGCGTGATGTAATGTTAATTTCAGGACGGCAACAGTATTCATGGTTCCTCTCCTCCGAGAAGACCCTTCCATGGGTTAGTCATTAAGTCATCCTGATCTTCAATAGTGACTTTAATTTCATCATTCAATAATTGTCTAATCAAATGAACCTTATCATCAGGGATGAGCATCAGTTGAGCATTTAATCCTGCCGCGATAATTTCTAAGGTCTCTAATCGAGGGTTACCCTGACTTTCCAACTTTTGGTATTGCTGTCTTGAAATGCCTGTACGGGATTGCATATCAACTTGCTTTAAGCCCAATTGGGTTCGTCTTTTTTTGATTTGCTGAAGTAAAGACTTATTCATTGTAGATACATTTATTGCTTTTAGGTCATATAAGAAACATATTAGTTTCTTTTTTTTTGAAAAGCAATTTATGAATTTATCATTTCGATCTGTAAAATAGCCCTACTTGTATGAGAAATGGGTGTTCAAGTTGTTGTTGATTTTGCATTGTTGGACGTAAATACCAAATGATAGAGCCTGTAAATAATTTCATTCATCATCTTCCGAAAATATTGCTTCAATTTCATCCCACTGCGGCAATTTATGCTTTTTTTTATTCACTTCGAATTGTAAACCAACACCATCAAGCACACGTTCAAATATATCAAATGAACCTGTAAAATGGCCATTTTCCATCTCTGAAATTGTTGTTTTATTGACTTGAGTTTTTTCTGCAAGGCTTTTCTGTGTATAGCCTAACCCTTTTCTTGCCAAACGTATTTCTTTACCTATTTCACCTCGTGTAGCCATTTTTTTCTCCCGAAATTTGTTAGCCATATAGCAAACTTTTAACTAATTATGGTGAATGTTCGCTATATAGCAAACTTTTTATAATGGTTCTTGAATAGCTATTGAGTTTATAAGGAGGATTTGCCTCGCATCAGGTTAATAAAATCCAATATATAGCAGCAGTTCGCAATTAATTGACGGAATTAGGCCAGACATATACATCTTGAGAAGAAGAGGGGATTCTTATACCTCGCATTTGAATTATTGGAGAGGACTATCACTTTCAAATTTTTCTGTAATACTTTGCTTATCTTAAAGTTTAGCCCGAAGACCTTCCACCAATTGTAAAACAGAGGCCAATCCCTGAGGGTTCTGAATCTGTTCTATTGGAATACCACTCAACAATTTATTGGGTGATTTTATAAAATGCTGCATCCAGGCTGTATCCCCACCTGTCAGAGCATCTAGTGATGTGGTAATACGGATTAAAGTGAGGGCGATTTCTCCCTGTTTTGAAGTGGGATCTAATTCAAGAGAGGTTAAATTTTTCACTGAATCTATATTCAGTATTAAGGCTAGTTGATCGTGTGCAAGACCAAGTCGTTCAGCAGCAGCTAAAACTGCCTTAGCTAATATCATTTTCTGTTTTGCAGTTTTTTCTGATGTTGTACGCATGACCGATCCCTGTTTCAGACGCTGCTAATTCATAGAGTTTATACTATTTAATTATCGTTGATCAGACATCCAATTTTTACTAAAGATATATTAAATTTGGCTTTAGATAAGGAAGCAACGGTTAAATTATTTAACAGCATGTAGTTATTTTTAGACTTTCAGCTTTAAGTTCAAGAGATCGTGGTCTACCGATACAGGCTAGATGTAAGCAAAATTTAAATGCAGCAAGAGCATGACCATCTTTTACTGAGTAGAGTTGTAGACGAGGAAATTCCTCTTGAGTTGATGGATGTTTATCTGTTGATGCTTTTGCTAATTTGAAAAGTTGAGGCTGTTGTTTAGCATCTAACTTTGTTTGCAAATCTTGTCCAAATAAGTGCCAAAATTTGGCAGGAAATAAAGCCTTAACCTGGGAATAAAAATGTTCGAGATGATTGATATCCTTCCAGCGATAATGGATACCTGTGTGTGATGCGGTCACTCGACTCAAAAATACATTCAAAATGAATTCAATTTGTATTGGATTTTTGCGAGTTATTTTCTGTAGATGTTCAAAAAAATAAGTCACAGCGTGAAGCTCTTCAGCGGTATCAAGCATCGCTGGCTTTAAAAGGGTTGAGCTATCAATACTAAATAAACGAGGATTCCCTTTTTTTGATTTAATGTCTGCTAAATTTAGGGCATTTTCATACCAATAATTTACGAGCTCTTCTGGTAAGCATATACGTTGAGCTGCACTTTTAGGATCGTGAGTAGTCTCTAATAAGTTGAGTGTTTCATAAAAGCGTTGAAGTGAAATTTTAGAATCCTCTGTGCCGGCGAAAAAAGCAAAAAAGTCATGGGGTTGATTTGTTTGTACTGACAGTTCGTTAAGAATGTCAGTAGCATTACTTTGGAGCCAGTTTGTTTGATCGTTCAATAATATAGTTGCTAGAACTGCCTGATTTTTTTCAAAATTAAAGTCTTTTTCATCCGTTGTTATTTTCAAATTTTTAAACGTTGCATTGTAGCCCATGATTTTTTTAGCCAGTTCATTTGGCATATCTGGATGATGTTTCAGTAGTTTTTGACCAGCAATGAGATAACTAAAGTGAATATAACTTTTGAAAGTTTCAACGGGTTCTATATGCCCTAAAAGATGTGCAATAACAAACCAATGGTTTTGTCCATGTTGATTTTGAAGAAGTTCAGCTCGAATTTTTTCATATTCGTTTTCACTATAGTCAGTCAGCTCTTGCACAAGTGGTGCATATTCACAGTTCAGTAAAAGCGATAAATGATTCGCTGCCGTGTGACGAAAAGAGTGAAAGGAGTAATGATGCTCTTTAAAGACCTGATTCAATATCAGTTTTAGGGGCACAGTGACAGTGTGTTTATTCAGTTTGAACCGTACCGGGTTTGTCGGAGAGTTTTTTATTTAAGTTAGGCCACCTGACCTAACGGGTTAATCTTATCATAGTACATTGCTTCAAAATCAAAAGGTGATACATAACCTAGTGCACTATGTA
>NZ_VPCG01000049.1:0-15131 GCF_013418355.1 Acinetobacter sp. YH12151
CCATAGACCCATGATGCAAATTCCTTAATAAACCCATCTTTATTTTCAGGGGATACAAAATAAGCAAGGTCTTGCTCTACTTTCTTTAAGCTTTCAGTCAAGTATTTCATTGCAAGTTTTTTTTAAAATTTAATACCTAAATTGTATATGTTTGACTATATTTGTCAATATAATTATTTGCTATCAATCACTCTTCTTAAAAAAACCCAATTTCCGTCTGCTGGCCTTTGGTCTGGCCTTTGCCGCGGGCGCCATGATCTATGTTTCTTTAACCGAAATTCTGAATAAATCGATTGCCTCCTTTAGTCTGGCTTTTGATGAAAAAACCGGTTTTGCCTTTGGCACCTTTGCATTTTTGTTGGGCGTGATTCTGGTGTTATTGCTGGATCATTTTGTGCCAAATCCGCATGAAACTGTTGAAACGCATGCCAGTGAGGGCGTCAGTTCACCGCAACTATTGCGTACCGGCATGCTGACTTTATTCGCCATTAGCGCACATAACCTGCCAGAAGGTCTGGCGACCTTTTTTGCCACGCTGGAAAGTCCTGCCTTGGGTGCGCCTTTGGCGGTGGCAATTGCGATTCATAATATCCCGGAAGGTGTGGCAATTGCCTTGCCAGTGTATATGGCGACCGGACGCAAAGATTATGCGCTCTGGGCCAGTCTGGTGTCGGGACTGGCTGAACCTTTGGGTGCCGCCTTGGGCTATTTTATTCTGGCGCCTTATATGAGCGATACGGTATATGGTCTGGTGTTTGGCCTGATTGGCGGGGTGATGGTCTATCTGGCACTGGATGAGTTATTGCCGACGGCAAAACGTTATGCCGAAGGACATGAAACCGTCTATGGACTGGTGAGTGGCATGGCTGCACTGGCAACCAGTCTGGTGATCTTTAAGTTTATTCAGTAAGTCCTGTTACAAGTCGGCCATGCAATAAAGCATGCAATAAAAAAGGCAGCCGAAGCTACCTTTTCCGACTTTAAAAATGATGATTTATGCGATCTTTTCAATACGACAATAGAAGAAGCCATCGCCTTGATCTGCTTTCGGCAACAACTGACGACCATGTATCTGTTCGATGCCCCAATCGGCTTCGATCTTGATTTCCTTGGCATCGGCATGCTGGGCAAAAAACTCGACCATCTGCTGTTCATTTTCCGCTTTCAGAATCGAACAGGTAATGTAGAGCAAGGTGCCGCCGACTTTTAACTGCTGCCACATATTTTCCAGAATCTGCTTTTGCAGCGCGACGGTTTGCGGAATATCTGTAGAATGACGCAGCAAACGGATATCCGGATGGCGACGGATCACACCGATGGCAGAACATGGTGCATCCAGCACAATACAGTCGACCGGTTCAGACGCTGTCCAGCTAATGGCATCGGCTGCAATAATTTCAACTTCGGCATAATCGGTTAACAGTAAGCGTTCCAGATTTTCTGCCACACGAACCAAACGTTTCGCGTCCTGATCAATTGCATAAAGTTTTTTCGGACTATACTTTTCCAGAATGTGTGCAGTCTTACCACCCGGTGCAGCGCAGGCATCTACTACAACTTTTCCTTCCAGATCAGGTATTAAGGTTGCACATAGCTGGGCGTGTTCATCCTGAACCGAGAAGCCGCCGGCTTCATAGCCCGGCAGGTTTGGAATATGCACATTCTGTTCCAGTACAATCCCGACTTCAGACAGGCTGCAAGCACGTGCTTCATAGCCTTCTTCTTCCAGAATTTCCAGATATTCATCACGGCTAACCTGATTGACATTAACACGCAAGGTCAGCGGTGCAATCTGTTTTAACTCGTGCGACAGTTCAGCCAGCTGTTCCGGCCAGTCTTTCTTTAAACGTTTGAATAACCAGCTTGGCAGGCCATGTGCCTGATTTAACGCCAGATCAAATTCTTCTGTTTCACGTGAAACACGACGTAACACCGCATTGACCAGACCACTTAAAGGTTCAAAGCCCAGCTGTTTGGCGGCAGTCACGGTTTCTGAAATGGCGGCATGTGCCGGAATGCGGGTACATAGAATCTGATATAAACCCAAATATAAGCAGCTTTCTAGGGCCTGGTTATCAAGGGGTTTAGTTAATAACGGCAGGGTAATGGCTTTCAGGCCATGCCACTGACGTAAACAGCCCAAGGTTAACTCGTGATATAAACCACGGTCACGTTCAGACACGATATTGATATGTTGATTGAGTACTGAAGCAAGTGATTGGCCATTTTGTACAGCCAAGAGTGTTTTGACAACTTGCGCGCGCAAATTCAAGTTTTTAGCTGATGATTGAATTTGGCTCATGCGAATTTATATCCTACCGATAGTTTTTGAGTTTGATTAATTTGAACAGCATTCAGGGCTTTGCCACCTGGCCATTGCAGATTGGTGATGCAAATGGCGTTCTGATCACCACACATCACATGTACGCCGTCTTTATCCAGAGCAATTACTTCACCTGCCACTGCAGCGGTTGCCTGCTGGGTAGAAAGTGATGAATTCCAGATGCGTAAATTGTTACTGTCATCCAGCGGGGTAAAGGCCACCGGCCAGGGATTAAAGGCGCGAATATTCCGGTCAATCTCTGCCGCAGGCTGGCTCCAGTTGATTTGTGCTTCCGCTTTTGAAAGTTTATGTGCGTAAACCGTAAGTGCTTCGTCTTGCACTTCACGTTCAGCCAAATATTTTTGTAAGCTTTCTTCAGACTCAAGTACCTGAACGGTAGCTTCAGCACCTTTAACAGCAAGTTTGTCGTGTAAGGTTGCAGAGGTATCTGTCGCTTCAATTGGGCAGATGGTTTTCAGCATCATATCGCCTGTGTCCAAGCCTGCTGCCATTTTCATGATGGTTACACCAGTCTCGGTATCGCCGGTGGCAATGGCACGTTGAATCGGTGCTGCACCGCGCCAGCGCGGAAGTAATGAACCATGAATATTCAGACAGCCATATTTGGGTGTATCCAGAACCACTTGTGGCAGAATCAGGCCATAGGCCGCCACCACCATCACATCTGCATTTAAGGCTTTGAGTTCTGCTTGCGCTGCCAGACCTTCTTCAGTCGATGACTTGAAGTGCAAAGGCTGATAGACCGGAATATTGTGTTCTAGCGCCAACTGCTTGACTGCAGATGCCGTGAGTTTTTGCCCGCGTCCGGCTTTGCGGTCAGGCTGGGTATAGACCGCCACAATTTCATGCTCGGTTTTGAGTAGCGTAGCCAATGCAGTCGCTGCAAATTCTGGTGTGCCTGCAAATATGATCTTCACACATGAAATTCCAAATAAACTTAAAAGCTATTATAAGCCAAAAGCCAAATTTCAGCCTAATCGTTGCAAAAACTTATCCAAGAAGCTTGCTGAGTGCTTGAATTTCGGTGGAATTTTTATATAAAAAAAACTCATGCAAATTGTAAAAATTATTCATGAAAGTTTTGTATTGTCCTGACGATGATGGCGGTATAGTAGATTTCATCAAGAAATTTTTATCGCCAGATCATCATAATCTCTCTATAGATATTTTTGCCTGCATCTACAACCAAAAGGTCATCTTGTAAAACAAGGACTTGTAGTATGATAGGTCTAAAATGCAACTGATTTAAGCTCATTGTCAGTATGATTTAGCCAGAGTGGATCTGCCCGGTTCATTTCAAGCTCAAACTTTGTTGGAAATATAAAATGCCTGACTATCGTTCAAAAACATCGACACACGGAAGAAATATGGCTGGCGCGCGCGGTTTATGGCGTGCTACCGGAATGAAAGACGAAGATTTCGGTAAGCCGATTATTGCGGTCGTTAACTCATTCACGCAATTTGTACCGGGTCATGTCCATCTAAAAGACCTGGGTCAGCTGGTTGCACGTCAAATTGAACAAGCAGGCGGCGTAGCAAAAGAATTCAATACCATTGCTGTCGATGATGGCATCGCGATGGGTCATGACGGCATGCTGTACTCATTGCCTTCACGTGACCTGATTGCTGACTCGGTTGAATACATGGTTAATGCACACTGTGCAGATGCGATGGTGTGTATTTCAAACTGTGACAAAATCACCCCGGGCATGCTCATGGCAGCCATGCGTTTGAACATTCCTGTGGTGTTTGTTTCAGGCGGCCCGATGGAAGCGGGTAAAGTGCAAATTCGTGGCAATGAACAGGCAATTGACCTTGTTGATGCGATGATTGTGGCGGCAGATGACAACTACACAGACGAAGAAGTCAAAGCATACGAACGTTCTGCATGTCCAACCTGTGGTTCTTGTTCAGGTATGTTTACGGCCAACTCAATGAACTGTTTGACTGAAGCTTTGGGTCTTTCATTACCGGGTAATGGTTCTACGCTGGCAACACATGCCAACCGTAAGAAATTATTTGAGCGCGCAGGTCAGTTGATCGTTGAAATCACCAAGCGTCATTATGAACAGAATGATTACAGCGTATTGCCACGTAATGTAGCAACCAAAGCATCCTATGAAAATGCCATGACTTTGGACATCGCGATGGGTGGTTCAACCAACACCGTTCTTCACTTGTTGGCAGCTGCTCACGAAGCAGAAGTAGACTTCACCATGGACGATATCGACCGTTTATCTCGTAAAGTGCCTGTACTGTGTAAAGTGGCACCTGCGGTTAAAAACGTCCACATGGAAGATATTCACCGTGCCGGCGGCATTATGTCGATCCTCGGTGAACTAGACCGTGGTGGCTTACTGGATACGTCTGTACCGACCGTACATGAAGCAACGTTGAAAGATGCTTTAGACAAATGGGACATCATCCGTACTGAAGATGAAGAGGTATATAACTTCTTCAAATCGGCACCGGGCGGTGTACCAACCCAAACTGCATTCTCACAAGATCGTTATTACACCCGTCTAGATGGCGACCGTGAAAATGGTGTAATACGTAATGTTGAACATGCCTTCTCGCAAGACGGCGGTTTGGCAGTGCTTTACGGCAACATTGCACTGGATGGTTGTATCGTCAAAACTGCGGGTGTAGATGACTCTATCTTGAAATTCAACGGCACAGCACGTGTATTTGAAAGCCAGGATGATGCAGTTGAAGCCATTCTTGGTGGGAAAATCGTGGCAGGTGATGTGGTGCTGATCCGTTATGAAGGTCCACAGGGTGGTCCAGGCATGCAAGAAATGTTGTACCCAACCAGCTACTTAAAATCGAAAGGTTTAGGTAAAGACTGTGCACTTGTCACTGATGGTCGTTTCTCTGGTGGTTCTTCAGGTCTTTCCATTGGTCACGTTTCCCCAGAAGCAGCTGAAGGCGGCACAATTGCCCTGGTTGAAGATGGCGACCGTATCGAAATTGATATTCCAAACCGTAGCATTCATTTAGCCGTTGCTGAAGATGTATTGGCAGCACGCCGTGAAGTACAAGAAGCCAAAGGTTGGAAGCCTGCAAAGGAACGTCCACGTAAAGTATCTAAAGCGCTGAAAGCCTATGCAATGCATGCCACCAGTGCGGCGAAAGGTGCGGTACGTGATATCTAAGCTGTAATTTTACAGATTTAAATAGCACTCCAGATGGGGTGCTTTTTTTATACAAGAAACTATACAATGATCTTAAAATAAATTGTCCAAGACCGACGCTTAAAATCGGTCATCGCCCAGGAAGAGAATAATGAGTAAAGATAATATCCGCGAGCATTCTGCCCCCGTTTATGAAGGTATTGAAAATGCACCGGCGCGTTCCATGATGCGTGCTACCGGTTTTCAGGATGCCGATTTTAACCGGCCATTTATCGGCATTGCTTCGACCTGGGCCAATGTCACGCCTTGTAATATGCATATTGATGGTCTGGCCAGAACCGTAGAGCAGGGCGTGAGTGCGGCGGGTGGCAAGGGCATTATCTTTAATACCATTACCATTTCAGATGGCATTTCCAATGGCACCGAAGGCATGAAATATTCCCTGCTGTCACGGGAAGTGATCGCAGATTCGATTGAAACCGTGGTCGGCTGTCAGGCTTATGATGGTGTGATTGCCATTGGTGGCTGTGACAAAAATATGCCCGGCTGCATCATGGGATTGGCGCGCCTCAACCGTCCGGGGCTGTTTATTTATGGCGGAACCATCAAACCGGGTGAAGGTCATACCGACATGATTTCAGTGTTTGAAGCGGTGGGTCAATATGCCAAAGGTGAAATCAACGCGATTCAGGTCAAGCATATTGAAGAGGTTTCCTTGCCAGGTCCGGGTTCGTGTGGCGGTATGTACACGGCCAACTCGATGGCCTCTGCGATTGAAGCTTTAGGTATGAGCCTGCCGGGCTCTTCGGCACAGGAAGCGGTATCGGAAGACAAGCAAATTGACTGTGCCCGGGCCGGTGAAGCGGTGATGAACCTGTTGCGACTGGATATTAAGCCGCGCGACATCATGACCAAAGCCGCCTTTGAAAACTCGATTAAAGTCTTGATTGCGCTGGGTGGTTCGACCAATGGTGTACTGCATCTTTTAGCCATGGCACATACAGCAGGAGTGGAATTGAGTCTGGATGATTTCGTGCGGATTGGTAAAGATATTCCGGTGGTGGCCGACGTGCGTCCATCAGGTAAATATCTGATGTCAGAACTGATTGCGATTGGTGGAATTCAACCACTGATGAAGCGCATGCTGGATGCCGGCATGCTGGATGGCTCATGTCTGACGGTCACAGGTAAGACGCTGGCAGAAAATCTGGCCGATGTGCAGGACTATCCGGAAGGCCAGCAGATTATTCTGCCTTTTGATGCGCCAGTGAAAAAAGACTCACATCTGGTGATTCTAAAAGGCAATCTGTCACCGAAGGGCGCGGTCGCCAAAATTACCGGTAAGGAAGGACTGCATTTTGCTGGCCCGGCTCGCGTGTTTGAAGGTGAGCAGGGTGCCATGCGCGGTATTCTGGATGGCGAAGTCCAGCCGGGTGAAGTGGTGGTGATTCGTGGCGTTGGTCCCAAAGGTGGCCCGGGAATGCCAGAAATGCTGAAACCGACCTCTGCGATTATCGGGAAGGGCTTAGGCGCTTCAGTTGCCCTGATTACCGATGGACGCTTCTCGGGTGGCAGTCACGGTTTTGTGATTGGTCATGTCACCCCCGAAGCTTATGATGGCGGCCCGATTGGTCTGGTACAAAATGGCGACCAGATTTCAATTAATGCGGAAACCCGGGAAATGACCTGGCATGTGGATGAGCCGGAGATTGCAGCACGTCAAGCAGCTTGGATCAAACCAAAACCGAACTATACCCATGGAGCACTGGCCAAATTCGCCAAACTGACCTCAGGTGCAGAAACCGGGGCGGTCACTGACTTGAATCTTGACCTCTAATCCATTGTTAAACATTGAACATTTGTTTATGACTTGATATAAGTTTTTACACCATGCAGGGCTTTGGCTCTGCGATCTTAAAAATAGATTATTCTGTACAGATTCAATTTTTTGAACTGCACACCGTCATCTTTGTCGAGGCCGAACTCATGTCCCTGTTACGCCGTTGGTTTGATCCAATCCGATCGAGTTGGTTTTACCAGAAACCAATCCGTCAAACGGTGTTATCTATTCAAGATGGGCTGAGTATCCATTTAAGACTGGATGATGTGTACAGCTATCTGGCGGTACAGCAGCTGCCCCAGCTCGAAGAAATTTTAAGTCCGCAGCTCAAGCCGCTGAAAGTAATTATTTCCAGTTCGCATGCAGCCCCCCCAAATCAGATGTCTTTTGATGAATGGCAGCACTACACCCTAAATGATGCCAAGATTCTGTCGAAACAGCATCGTTTTAGTTTTCATGACACGCCAGAATTGCCCAGCGCTGAAGCCTTGCAACAGGCGGAACTGATTTTACGGCATACCCCGCTGCGCGGGCAGGATTTTCTGTATTTGCTGGAAGATGTGTTTCATATGTTGTGGCAAAAACAGACCGGAAAATTACGAACCCTTTATGCCATGGCCAGTCGTCATCATCAGCCACAGGACTTTCCCGAACGTATTTTTGACCAGACCCCGATTCTGGCCAGCTATTTTAATTTAGGCGGACGCCAGTATCAGGCAGTCGATGACCTGTTGCGTCTGACCCGGCGTCTGGAGCAGCAAAAACTGCTGACCGGTAATCCGATTTTTATGATCGATCACATTGAATGGCGTGAGCATCTGATCAGTGATGCTGAAGAGCTGAACGAGATCCAGTCGATGGATCCGGAACTGGACTTGTATATCGCGCTGGAAGATCCGATCTCCTGGCTTTTGCTGGCCTATATCAAGGAAGAACTGGCGGATTATTATAATATCCAGTTGAATGTCTATCCCTTGTCCTATCGTGGCCGGGATGAGTTTGACTGGAGTCTGGCCACACGTTTATCCAAACGGACGGACGTAGAATTTACCCCGTTTTGCCGACCGACCGAGCAGGCGATTGCGCCAATCGCACAGTTATTTTATAGCTGTCCCGAGGAGCAGCGGATTGAGGCGATGTACCAGATCTTGCAGGCCGTCTGGACCCGTGGTGAAGACCTGTCTTATGCACCCCATTTCAAACTTTTGCAGCAACAGTTAAATATTGTAGATCTGACCCAGGACGATATTCTGGTGAAGCTGCAGGACAATGATATGCTCTGTGAAATGAAGTCGCAGCCGAACTTTCCGGTACTGGAACTGCGGATAGATGATCAAAGTTATACATTTAATAGCTTATATCGGGTCTGGATGATTGAAAGTATTTTCAGTAATGTGTTAGAAGAAAAGTATAAGAGTAATAATCAAACTGAAAGTGAACTGAAAAAACATGGAAAAGATCAAAGCTGAATCACTAGAATATGCACGTCAACAGATCGATGCCATTGATACAGCTTTAGTTGAGCTGATCGCTGCGCGTCAATTTTATGTTGATCAAACCACCCGTTTCAAAAAAACCGAAACCGATTTGCAGTCACCAGAACGTATGGAACAGATTGTAGAAAATGTTAGGGCATTGGCGCAAAAGCAGGGCCTCGATCAGGAGTTTATTGAACATCTATACCGTGAAATGTTCCAATACTTTATTCAACGTGAACTGAAAGAGTTTCGTCCTTAAACGGGCTCATTTCAGTTCAACTACGCCGGACGATCTTCAAGCTATGCAGGAGATCTTGCTGTAGCCATGGCGATTTTTAAGCACAACATCGCCTTTTTGCAAAAATAATTTATCCATAAAAAGCCCATTCAGCCAAGTGCCTAAAGCCTTGCCTGGACGGGCTTTGCACGGTTTTATAGAAATTATGGTAAAAAAAAGAAATTGATTTTATTAAATATTTTTACAATGTAAGTTTGATTTAATTTAAAAAGTATATATATTGTATATACATCTTTTGCAAAGTAGTCTTTATTTTGGAGAGATAAGCAATGAGCGAGCAAATCAAAAAAATAAAGACAGGCAAGAAAGATGGACAACTTTTAATTCGTATTCAGAGTACGGAGCGTGATGAATTTATTCGTCTCTGCGAAGAACTGGATACTAGTGCTGCTCGTGAATTAAGAAAATTTATTCGTGGTTTTGTGAAACAACACAAGCCTAACGAATAGCCTTACTAGGGAGTAATACCATGGCTAAGCAAGTTAAATCTTTAAAGCAAGAAATCAAAGCACGTTTGAAAAAGATTTCAAAACATAAAGGCAAATTGAAGCAACTGAAGCAAGCGCTTAAAAAACAGAAATAAGCCAACGTGAATCAATTGCCAGTCACTTAAAACAGTTCATTCTAGACAGACTGTTTTAGGCTACAAAAAAGACCGAACATATATGTTCGGTCTTTTTGCTTGCAACAGGCTGTGCCCAGTCATCGCTGAATTTTATTTTTTATCGACCAGACTGAAGAACCAGTTTAAGAACAGGGCTGCAAACGTTGCCGTACCAATACCACCCAGATTGAAGCTACCAAAAGTCAGGGCAAAATCACCGGTACCTAAAATAATGGTCACTGCAGCCACCATCAGGTTTTTGTTTTGCGAGAAATCGACTTTATTTTCAATCCAGATTTTGGCACCGGCAATGGTAATCAAACCAAAGACCACAATCGAAGCACCGGTCAGAATCGCGGTGGGAATGGTATGAATCACCGCCCCAAACTTGGGTGATAAACCCAGGAAGATCGCAAAGACACCAGCCACTGCAAAAATGATGGTCGAATAAACCCGTGTTACGGCCATGACCCCAATATTTTCACCGTAGGTGGTCATGCCCGGGGCACCCACACCGCCTGCCAGAGTGGTTGCAACACCATCTGCAACAAAGGCTTTACCAATATGCGGATCCAGATTCTCTCCGGTCATCGCGCCTACCGCTTTGATATGTCCCAGATTTTCAGCCACCAAAATCAGTGCAATCGGTGCAATGATCAACATGGCATTGACTTCAAAAGTCGGTGCGTGGAAGGTCGGTAACCCGAACCAGGCGGCTTGCTGAATGGGCAGGAAATTGATTGCAGTGCCATAACCCATAATATTGCTGAGCACGAAATAGATCAGATAGGCCAGTAACAGACCGACCAATAATAGCAGGCGTTGCAGCAGGCCTTTGGTAAAGACGGCAATCGAGCCCATGCACATCACGGTAACGAGAGACATCCACATATTAAAGGTGTTGCCCATGACGCTTTTAACCGTGACTGGAGCAAGGTTCAGGCCAATGATCATCACCACGGCACCGGTCACTACCGGTGGCATCAGCTTTTCGATCCAGCGGGTGCCCGTCGCCATGACCAGAAAGCCCATCAGCGCATAGAAGATGCCACACGCGATAATCCCGCCTGCTGCAACGCCAATATTCGGATTCAGTCCGCCACCACCCGCATAACCAGTTGCTGCGATGACCACACCAATAAAGGCAAAGCTTGAACCTAGATAACTTGGAACCCGGCCACCGGTGATTAAAAAGAACAGAATAGTACAGATCCCTGACATTAAAATCGCCAGGTTAGGATCAAAGCCCATTAAAAAAGGTGCCAGTACAGTCGCGCCAAACATGGCAAAGGCATGCTGTACACCCAAAACTACCGTTTGTGCGGGTGGCAAATACTCTGCGGTACCTACTGGTCGTGCATCGATACTGCCCTCATAAGGGCGCCATTTGGGAAACCAACTGGACATAAAATGAGCACTCAAAAGATAAATTGTGCACATCATACTCCGGTTTTTTGGAAGTTTTAATCACTCCTTTCAACTTTTTGTTCAAGTTAATTCATTGACTTTTATTTATTTTTTATCAATTGGTAAATATTTTTAATATAAAAGTAGCGTTAAATCAGTGGATTAATCATATAGCTATGCTTAAAATTCACTCATAAAGATTTGTTATTTTAGTTATAAAAAATACGATGCAGTGAGTGGTTTTGGCCAATTCATGTACAAAAAAAGCACATCACCAGGATGTGCTTTGAATGCGAGGGCGAAAAATCAGCCGGTATTACGTAAACCGGCTGCAATGCCGGCAATGCTGACCATTAAGGCATGATCGACCGGGGTATTTTCAGCCTGCTGCTGTTCCAGATATAAACGGCGACGTTTCATCAGTTCAGCTTGCAGTAAGTGCAGCGGTAACAAATAGGGTTTACGTACTTTCATCGACTGATCCAGTACACCGTTACTGCTCAGGAGTTTCGATTCGCCTTTTAAGCTCAACAGGGTTTGTACAGCATCCTGCAAACGCTGACGCAGTTCTGTTCCCAGAACTTTAAGATCTTCATCCTGGGTCAAATGCGATTCATAATATAGCGCCACATTGGCATCGGCTTTGGACAGTACCATTTCCAGCATATCAATTAGGGTCTGAAAATACGGCCACTCTGCCAGCATCTCATCCAGTACCGTGCGTTGTCCCTGATCCAGTACCGCATTTAATGCAGCACCGGTACCGAGCCAGGCCGGTAACATCAGGCGAATCTGGGTCCAGGCAAAGACCCAGGGAATCGCTCGCAGTGATTCAATCCCACCACTGACTTTACGTTTCGCCGGCCGTGAACCCAGTGGCAGCATTTGCAGTTCAAGTTCTGGCGTGACGGTACGCAGGTATTTCACAAAATACGGATTTTCCCGGACGGTCTGGCGATAGACCTGCACCGATAGCTCGGTCATTTGATGCATCAAGTCGCGCCATTCCTGTTTGGGTTCAGGTGGCGGGAGTAAGGTCGCTTCCAGTGTTGCAGCGGTATAAATTTCCAGATTCTGCAGGGCGATTTCTTCCAGACCGAATTTGAAACGGATCATTTCGCCCTGTTCAGTCACCCGGATCGCACCTGAAATCGACCCTGGCGGTTGAGAGAAGAGTGCCTGCTGGGTTGGCGCACCGCCACGGCTAATTGAACCGCCACGACCATGGAACAGGGTCAATTGCACGCCATGTTGCTGGGCGATCGCCGTCAATTCTTCTTGGGCACGATACTGTGCCCAGTTGGCCGACATAAAACCGGCATCCTTGGCAGAATCCGAATAACCAATCATCACTTCATGCTTGCCCTGAATATGCTGTTTGTACCAGTGCATATTGAACAGGGTAGACATGGTTGCGGCTGCACAATCTAGATCTTTCAGGGTTTCAAAGAGAGGGACAACCCGTAGCGCCTGCTTGATGCCGGCTTCTTTCTGTAGCAATAAAACCGCCAGCACATCACTTGGATATTCCGCCATCGAGATGATATAAGCACCCAGAGATTCGCTCGGTTGCTCGGCTAGCGTACGCATGGTGGCAAACACTTCCTGTACATCCGGATGTTCAATCAGGCTGCCTGCTGGCTCATTCAGATGTTTTGGCAGCAACGGACGTTTGCTTTGCAGCTCTTGCAGTAAAAAGTTTTGCCGTGCCTGTTCAGTCCAGGTTTCAAAATTCCCCAGTCCTAAATATTCGGTAATCGCAGAAATCGCCTGACGGTGACGACCCGATTCCTGACGGATATCCAGTTTTAGCAGTTCGATCCCAAAACTGTTTACCCGATAAATAAAGTCCAGCAGGCTGCCATTGGCAATTTCGGCCAGATTGCAGTCCATCAGCGAACGGTAGCAGGTCAGGAGTGGCTGTAAAAGTTCGTCTTTACTTTTAATCACCAGACTGTCATCGGCATCATTGCCTTTTAATTTTTCTGCCAGCCAGTGCCGTGTGGCTTTCAGGCGGGTACGGGTGTCACGTAAATATTCACGGTAGGGTTCAGGATGGGGCTGGCCCAAGGCTTCGGAAATTTCCGGGCTACATTGCTGGATAGACAGTTCCCAGCGCAGGTTTTCAATATCGCGTACATAAAGGTCGGCTGCTTTCCAGTGCGACAGCCACAGCACTTCCTGGGTTACGGTATGGGTCACATTCGGGTTGCCGTCGCGGTCACCGCCCATCCAGGAGGCAAAACGTACCGGTGCCACATCTAGGGGCAGGTTCTGAGCACACTGTTCTGTGACCATGCTATTCAGTTCCCGGATAAATTTCGGAACCGCATTCCACAAGGTCTGCTCAATGGTGGTAAAGCCCCATTTGGCTTCATCAATCGGAGTTGGACGATGCTGACGGATTTCATCGGTTTGCCAGGCAGAGCTGATCAGCTGTTTCAGATCGGCCAGAACTGCCTGACGTTCACGTGGAGTCAGTTTCTGCTGGTCAAATTTGGACAGGGCATTATTGATACCGTCATATTTTTGAATCAGGGTACGGCGGCTGACTTCTGTGGGATGCGCGGTCAGAACCAGTTCAATTTTCAGTTCACAGATTTGCTGATACAGCGTATCGGCAGAAATCTCCTGCTGTTTAAATTTTTCAAATAAAGGCACCAGAGGATTGGGCGATTCTGCAGTGTCATCAAACTCGCTCTGACGGCGACGACGTACCACATGATATTGTTCGGCAATATTGGCAAAGTTTAAAAAGTGGGTAAAGGCGCGGGTCAGCGGCAGGATTTCTGCATCTTCTAGACTCAAAAATAGTTGTTCCAGTTGTTTTTCTGCTTCGACCTGTCCATCGCGAGCGCCTTTGGATAGGGCACGGATCTGCTCGATCTGATTAAACAAATCCTGCCCGGCATGTAATTTTAAGGTTTCCCCAAGCAAATTACCCAGTAAGCGTACGTCTTCGCGTAGTGGTGCATCAATCTGTTGAATCATTTTTTATTCCCTCACATGCATGCTTTGACTATACCGCGACTGCATGACAATCCAAGTCCCTTAGAGACAAAAGTTGCAGAGCATTGGCTGCTTTTTTAGCAAATTTTAGGCCACATATGGTTATCGGTGCTCGATCCTGAGAGAAGGCTTTAGTCAGGCAGAGCATATTTCAGCATAAACAGTTCAATGGCCTCGCTAATGATCTGTTGCTGTTCTGCGCTTGAAGGGGGAGGGCTGAGACCCAGCAGGATTTTCTGATGACGGGTTCCGGTCAGCAGGGACACGATCAGCTCGGTCTGTTTTTCTGGAAGATCGACCTGAATAAAGCTGTACTGTTGGGCCAGAGCAAAGAAATCATTCCAGACTGCATCCAGTTTGCTATGCGAGGCCTCATAAAACTGTTCTGCCAGAGGACTTTGCTGCGAGGCCAGTTCCATCAGTAACAGGTCCAGCTTGATCGCTTCTGGTAAATGAATAATATTTAAAGCGCGCTGACAGGCCTGATAAAACTCCTGCGCAAAGTCACTGCTCGGCTGCAAGAGCTGAGGATGTTCATGCAGAATGGCTTCACAGGTATCCTCAATCGCACAGCTAAACAGGGTCGCCTTGTCCTGAAAATGGTTATACACCGTCAGCTTGGTCACACCTGCCTCACGTGCAATCTGGTTCATGCTGGAGGCATGATAGCCATGCGCTAAAAACAGCGCTTTGGCCACGCTGAGGATGCGCTGACGCTTTTCCAGATCCTTGGGTCGTCCTACAGGTATTTGCACAATTTCTTCCAAAAAAAGTCAATACGGTCATTGCTTTGAAGCTTGAGTTTTAATTAGTGTACCGGGTGGTATATTAATTAAAAAACAAGCAATTCAATATATCAGCATAGTTTGCCCTAAAAAAGACGATCAGATAAGAGTGATTGATAGCAAATAATTATATTGACAAATATAGTCAAACATATACAATTTAGGTATTAAATTTTAAAAAAACTTGCAATGAAATACTTGACTGAAAGCTTAAAGAAAGTAGAGCAAGACC
>NZ_VPCG01000050.1:0-13649 GCF_013418355.1 Acinetobacter sp. YH12151
AATTTCAAATTGTGCAGCTACCGCTCGAATAGAATAACCTTCCTCAAGCTTAGCTAAAATTTTACGTCTAAAATGTTCTGAATAACTCATTGCACCATTGTATTAGTTTTATAATGATTTGACTATAAAGGAAAGCCCTGTGAAAATGAAAAATCTTGCGACTTTTACTGAAATGAGCCAGCTTTTAAATACTGTGAATTTATATATTATGGACGCATAAGTTGAGTATAAGCTCTATTTTCAGTATTAACAGTTGTTTATAGTAGAAGCTGATCGAGCAAAAAATACGATAGAGTAAAATAAAAATGAAAAAGGGATTTTTAGTTTTATCTGCACTGGGTCTACTGGCATCGACTTCAAGTCATGCCAAAGTAAATATCTGTGTTTTTGATTTGCTGGGCAAGTCTGGCGAATCGTTTAAATTACTGGAAGAATGGGCCTTAGCTGCAAAAGCTTGGAATGCGGATGTTCAATTGCTTGCCTATCAGGATGAAGCCAAAGTTGATCAGGATGCCAAGGCAGGAAAATGCGATGCCTTCTATATGACCTCCATGCGGGCCCGCGCCTATAACAAATTCGCCGGCTCGATTGATGCGATTGGTGGTGTGCCAAATAATGACATTGCCATGAAAGCCATCAGTTATGTACTGGATAAACGCAACAGCAAGCGCCTGATCACCCAGATTGGCAAAGAAAAATTTGAAGTGGCTGGGATCGGGCAGATTGGCCCGGCTTATATTTTTGTCCGTGATCGCGAGCTGAATAAACTGGAACAGGTAAAAGGCAAGAAATTTGCCGTGCTACATTATGACTATGCCCAGAAAATTATGGTCAACCGGATTGAAGCCGTGCCGGTAATGTCGGAAATTTCCAATTTTATCCGTAAATTTAATCAGGGCGAAGTCGATATTGTGGCTGCACCGGCTTATGCCTTTAAACCGCTTGAATTAGAAAAAGGTCTGGGCAATAAAGGCGCCATGATTAATTTTCCAGTGATCAATGTCACTGCCGACCTGATCATCCGGCAGGATAAATTTCCTGACTCTTTCGCAGTACAATCCAGAGACTGGTTTGTGAAACAGTTGCCGCGCAGTTTTGCCATGGTGAAACGTATGGAAGCGGAAATTCCCAATAAATATAAGCTGAACTTAAGCCGTGAAGATCGCATTGCCTATCAGAAGATTCTGCGCGAAGGCCGCATCGATTTAACCCGGCAGGGGATTTATGATCCCGGCATGATGACGGTATTGAAGCGTGCCCGCTGTACCGTCGAAAGAACCAATTTTGAGTGTTCAATTAGTGGCGAATAAAATTCAAATGATGTATATCTTTGTAACTCTCACGGATTAAATGTAATGATACGAAACTTCTATTAAATATTAAGAAATTGATATTTAAAAATATTTTATAAAATAATATTTAGAACATACGCTGATTTATCTTTATAGGCCAAAACACGGGTTTTAAATGGAGTAAATGCTCTATTTTTTTTAATTAAACTTGCTTAATATTTGTTCCGTGTACGGCCACTCAGCGAATAACAAGATTCCAAAGGATAATACAATGAAAAAAGCACTCTTATCATTGGCTGCACTTTCTACATTTGGTTTTGCCAATGCAGTGCATGCAGAAAAAGTCGATATCTGCGTGTTTGACTTACTGGGTAAATCGGGTGAGTCTTTCCAGATGGCGCAAGAATGGGCACTGGCTGCAAAAGGCTGGGGCGCAGAAATCAATCTGATTGCCCGCCAGGATGAAGCTGTTGCCGACAATGATTTTAAAGCCGGAAAATGTGATGGTGTATTTATGACTGCCATGCGCGCCCGTCAATACAATAAATTTGCCGGTTCTATCGATGCACTGGGCGGTGCACCGAGCAATGCAATTGCACAGCGTGCCATTAGTTTTGCGCTGGACAAACGCAATGCCAGCAAAATGGTGACTAATCTGGGTGGTAAAAAATACGAAATTGCCGGGATTGCACCACTTGGTTCGGCGTTCATCTTTGTCCGTGACAAAAATATTAACTCGATCGAAAAAGCCGCAGGTAAAAAATTCGCGGTATTGGGCTATGACGATGCCCAGAAAATTATGGTGCAGCGTGTTGGTGCACAGGCCGTGATTTCCGATGTATCCAATTTTGTGGCCAAATTTAACAATGGTCAGGTGGATATGGTGGGGGCACCAGCCTATGCTTATAAACCGCTAGAGATTTATAAAGGCCTCAGCAATAACGGCGCGATGTTTAATTTCCCGGTGCTGCATGTAACGTCTGATTTTGTCATTCGCCCGGAAAAATTCCCGGCAGGTTTTGGGCAAAAATCGCGTGACTGGTTTATCAAAAACCTGCCAAAAAGTATGGCCATGATCGGCCGTCTGGAAGCCGGAATTCCGTCGAAATATAAAATGAATCTGAGCGTGGAAGATAGAACCAAGTATCAGAAAATGTTACGTGATGGCCGTATGGACATGACCAAACGCGGAATCTATGATGCTGGCATGATGTCAGTGTTAAAACGCGCACGCTGTTCTGTCGACAAAGCCAATTTTGAGTGTTCACTTTTGGGTGAGTAATTTGATTTTTAAAGAAAAAGCTTAGCTGAGTCTAAGCTTTTTTTGTGGTTGAACTGAGGCAGATCAGCCATTGTACAGCTGATTAAATAGCTTAAGCTTGATCTAAAGATTGATTTCTTATGATTGATATAAAAACAATTAGATGCGGCTGAAATCGCAATAACAAAAACAAGGTATAAGGACATTAGGATGATGCAAAGAAGATGGAAAATACTGGCATTGGCCGCAGCGACATTTACTGTTTCAGGTCTGGTACAGGCCAAACAGGTGATGTGCGTATTTGATCTGGTGGGTAAAAATGGCGATGTGTATAGCGTCATGAAAGATTATCAGCTGGCAGCGAAAAACTGGGGCGCTGATATCGAGCTTAGAGTGAATACCAATGAAGCCGTGGTTGCAGAAGATTTTAAAGCCGGAAAATGTGACGGGATTAGTGTTACTGGAATGCGCGGGCGTCAGTTCAACAGTTTTACCGGCTCACTCGATGCCATCGGGGCGATTCCAGATCTGAATCTGGCCGTTAAAGTGATGCAGGGTCTGGCGAGTCCGACTTTTGCCAAACATATGCTCAATGGCAAATATGAAGTGGTGGGGGTGATTCCTGTCGGTGATGCTTTTCTGTTGGTCAATGACCGTAGTATTAATACCGTGGCCAAAGCCGCAGGTAAAAAAATTGCGGTACTCGACTATGATGAAGCACAAAAAATCATGGTGCAGCAGGTTGGTGCTCAAGCCGTCAGTGCCGATGTCACCAACTTTGGCGCCAAGTTTAACAATGGTCAGGTTGATATCATTGGCGCACCCGCTGCGGTATTTAAGCCGCTAGAATTACACAAAGGCTTAGGTACAAAAGGTGCGATTGTGAATTATCCGGTGTTGCAAGTGACCGGTAATATCATTATCCGTCCCGATAAATTCCCGGCGGGTTATGGTCAAAAATCACGTGAATGGGTGAGAAGCCAGTTGCCGCGCGCTTTTGGTATTCTGGGCAAAATGAAAGCCGATATTCCTGCAAAATACTGGATGGATATTCCGGCTGCAGATAAACCGGGCTATCAGAAAATGATGCGCGATTCCAGAATCGACCTGACCAAACGCGGCGTATATGATAAACGCATGATGAAACTGCTGTGGCAATTCCGTTGTAAGCAGAACCCGCAAAACTTCGAATGTGCCTTACAGGATGAGAACTACAAATAATCCTGATAAAATTACTCTGATTTGACTTTTAATCTGTAGAGACTGACCATATATTGAGTGTGTTATACTTCGATATGGTCTTTTCTTTTTAAAGACATTCCATTCAACAGAGGAATCCGCCATGAATGCCCAAGCGCTTGTGCTCACCGACAATGCCGCAAATAAAGTACGCCAGTTGCGTGACAGTGAAGGTAACCAAGACTTAATGCTCCGTGTGTATGTTACCGGTGGCGGCTGTTCAGGTTTCTCTTATGGCTTTAACTTTGCCGAAAGTCAGAATGAAGACGATGCAGAATTTGTCAACGGCGATGTGAAAGTACTGGTCGATTCACTCAGCTATCAATATCTGGTCGGTTCCGTTGTAGATTATTTGGAAGGTCTGGAAGGTTCACGCTTTGTGGTGCAAAACCCGAATGCGACCACCACTTGTGGTTGTGGATCTTCATTCTCGATCTAAACACGCACAATAAAAAAGTCCTCTTGATGAGGACTTTTTTATATCTGAAGAAAACTTAATTTTCCAGTTTTACCGCTTCCAAGAGGTCAAAAATTACTGATGTGACATCCTGACTCAGCTCACGATTATTAAAAATCTCATAAGCGCTAATGGTAATATCGGTATCACTTGGCAACAAGCGCTGCTCTTCTTCGATCAGGTCATTGATCGGCAAGAGGGTCTGTTTGATTTCCAGATGTAAAATATCTTTATATTCCAGATTCTCATCGTCCAGTTCAATCAGCTGTTCATTGAAATAAGGCAATAAAATCGCATGAAGATGTGGCTGAATATCCTCAATATCAAAGATCTCGATATCACGCGTTTCATCAATCGTACTAATGTGGTCATTTACTTCAATTAAAATATGGTAGTAACTCACATGAATCTCCAAAGATGGCCTGAACAATGTAGCCGTTCACAATAACATGAAATCCGAATAGAGTGTTTTTTATAACACTTATACACTTAAATTAATTAAGGAATTCAGGCTGATCACTTAACGGTGATACAGCAAAGTCTTGTCGGCAGGTCGCAACTGAAAGTGTTGTAAATTCTGTTTTCCCAGTACCGGATACATCAGCGCCTCTGGATCATCATGATGATACAGGCCTAAAGCATGCCCCAGTTCATGAGCCAGTGTCAGACGCAGATCATCTTCTGCATCAAACTGATATACATGAATCTGATGACCCATAAATACCCCTTTATGAAATTCACGGGCAGGAAAACGTTGCTGGGCCTGAATGATATTCTGTTGATGATTTTCAAGACTATGTTGATGCAGCGAAACATTCAGGTTAAAAGAACTTTGCTGTCGCTGAAGATACTCGGCTTCCCGTTTAAAATTTTCCGATTTGCGCTGTAAAGCCTGAAACTCATATTCTAATTGTTCGTGCTCATAGGCAGATAAATTTGGCTGATGCCGTCGTTGCTGTAGCTTCTGAAATTCATAATTAATCTGATCTCTTTGCTGGATCAAGCGTTGTTGTTGACTTTCCAGATGTTGATAAGATGCTTCCAGATTTTTGACCTGACGTTGATACTGGGCATCATCTGCCAGCAACTGTTTTTCGACTTTCTTTAAGGCATTATATTCCTGTTGCCGTTGATCATAGATCAGATGAATACTCAGCTGGGCATTTTCATCATAGAGCAGCAGATCATCGCGATGGGTGCCCTGATGCCAGATCTCGACGGCTTCTTTGCTCAGTTGAATCACTTGCTCTTTACTCAGCCCAAAGCCTGCATCTACCTGATCGACCTTAAAGCGTAAACGTGTGTCAAAAGGATGACTGAGCCGGTCTGCAAGCGAGTTGTAGCGCAGTTGTGGATGAGCTTTGGTCTGCATATGCATAGAGGCAGACAGGATTAACCCAACGATGACCAGACAAAATAGAAGGCGCATATTGCTATTGAGATGCTTGTTTTTAAAAAATATAGCTTAATTTTAAGGCATTTCCCATGCTTATTTGCCTTCCTGCTCAGCTTTTGGATAAAGTCCTAATTCGGCCAAGGTTTGCTGTAAAATGTCCAGGCGAATCGCCGGATCCATATGACTGTGCATCTGCATATTCAGGGAAAAGGCCACGATGTCAGCCTGTGGTGTTTCGATCCAGCCCGTGCGTCAGCCAACTTGCGCTTCCAGCTCCATACCCCGGCCGGATTTGGCATACAGTCGACAAGCGTGGCGTTCCTGTAGCAATAACATGGCTTTAACCCATTGCTGAAAGGCCGCAAAATCAGAATTTTCAGGGTTGATGGTCGTTTCATGCTGGATTTAGCTTAAACAGCTTTACTTGAACATACGATCCATTTTTAGTCATTTTACCTTCATGCTTTAAAATTTGGACATAAAAAAACCGCGCTGTTGCGCGGTTTTTCAGTTAAAGCGACAAATTATTTTTTGTCATCTTTTACTTCAGTGAACTCAGCATCTACAACGCCGTCGTCCGCTTTTTGCTGTTGTTGACCAGCGTCACCACCGAATGCGTTCGGATCAAACCCTTGCGCACCGCCTTGGCCTTGAGCTGCTTCATAGGCACGCTGAGTGATCGGCATGATGATGTTTTGAAGCGCTTCAGTTTTCGCTTTGATTTCTTCAACATCATTTTCTTTAGTTGATGCTTCAAGCTCAGAAACCGCAGTTTCAATTGCAGTTTTTTCGTCTGCAGTCACTTGCTCGCCCAAATCTTTCACTGCTTTTTGAGCAGAAGAAACTAACGCATCCGCTTCGTTACGTGCTTTCGCTAATTCTTCGAATTTGCGATCTTCTTCAGCATTCGCTTCAGCATCACGGATCATTGCTTCGATTTCAGCATCAGACAAACCTGAGTTTGCTTTAATCTGGATCGATTGCTCTTTACCCGTGCTCTTGTCTTTTGCAGATACTTTCAAGATACCATCAGCGTTGATATCGAAAGATACTTCAATTTGTGGCACACCACGTGGAGCCGGTGGGATATCGCCCAATTGGAAGTTACCCAACAATTTGTTTTGCTGCGCCATTTTACGTTCACCCTGGAACACAGAAATGTCTACAGCAGGCTGGTTGTCAGCAGCAGTCGAGAACACTTGAGATTTCTTCGCAGGAATCGTGGTGTTTTTCTCGATGATTGCTGTTAACACGCCACCCATGGTTTCGATACCAAGTGTCAGCGGAGTAACGTCAAGTAGAAGTACGTCAGTTTTGTCACCTGAAAGTACCGCACCTTGAATCGCAGCACCCATTGCAACTGCTTCATCAGGGTTTACGTCTTTACGTGGCTCTTTACCGAAGAATTCTTGAACCTTCTGTTGAACCATTGGCATACGTGATTGACCACCCACCAGAATCACGTCAGAGATGTCTGAAGTTGAAAGACCAGCATCTTTAAGTGCAATCTTACATGGCTCAATGGTACGCGCAACCAAGTCAGCAACTAAACCTTCAAGTTTCGCACGTGTTACGTTGATCACCAAGTGTTTAGGACCAGTCGCATCAGCAGTGATGTATGGTAGGTTAATTTCAGTTGCATTCGAAGAAGAAAGCTCGATTTTTGCTTTTTCAGCAGCTTCTTTTAAACGTTGCAGCGCAAGCGGATCTTGTTTCAAGTTGAAGTTTTGTTCTTTCTTGAACTCTTCAACCAGGAATTCGATCAATGCGTTATCGAAGTCTTCACCACCCAGGAATGTATCACCGTTAGTAGACAACACTTCGATTTGCTGGTCGCCATCAAGATCCGCAATTTCAATGATTGAAACGTCGAATGTACCACCACCCAAGTCATAAACCGCGATTTTACGGTCGCCTTCTTTCTTGTCCATACCGAACGCAAGTGCAGCAGCAGTTGGTTCGTTGATGATACGTTTCACTTCTAAACCTGCAATTTTACCTGCATCTTTAGTGGCTTGACGCTGGGCATCGTTGAAGTAAGCAGGAACGGTAATGACCGCTTCAGTTACTGTTTCACCCAGGTAATCTTCCGCTGTTTTCTTCATCTTTTTCAAGATTTCAGCAGAGATTTGCTGTGGTGCAAGTTTCTTGTCGTTGACATCAACCCAAGCATCACCGTTGTCAGCTTTGATGATTTTGTACGGTACCAGACCGATATCTTTTTGTACCGCTTGGTCTTCATAACGACGACCGATCAAACGTTTGATCGCGAACAAGGTATTTTTAGGATTCGTTACCGCTTGACGCTTTGCCGATTGACCTACCAGAATTTCGCCATCTTTATAGGCAATAATTGATGGCGTTGTACGCGCGCCTTCAGCGTTTTCGATTACTTTAACTTTGTCGCCTTCAAGTACTGCAACACATGAGTTTGTAGTACCTAAGTCAATACCAATGATTTTAGCCATTTGGATGTTTCCTCAAAAATTCTTTTATTCCCAAACTTTTCCCTTTATCAAAGGGAAATTAAAAGGGATTTACTTGTTATCCGATATGAGAGCCGTTCGATTTTTTTCAAGTAAAATTGTTGAAAAAATTTCACAAACTCCCGAATTTATTTGGCTTAAGCGCCAACCATGACCATCGCCGGGCGCAACAGGCGATTATTCAGCGTGTAGCCTTTTTGCAAAACAGTGCCAATTTCATTGGCTTTGGCATTTGGATCAATCCCAACTGCCTGATGCAGATCAGCATTAAAGCCGTTACTGGTGTCTACCACCACGACTCCAAATTTCTCTAAGGTATTCAATAAAGATTTAAGTGTCAGTTCAACGCCTTCCAGCAGTGGAGTTTTCTCTTCACCTGCGGCAACAATGGCGCGCTCGAGATTGTCGACGGTTTCTAAAAGTTCTTTAGAGAACTTTTCTAAAACGGTATCTTTATGCTTTTCAGATTCACGCTGAATACGCTCCACACTTTTTTGTGCTTCGTAGACTGCATTGGCCGTACGTGCTTTTTCTAACTTTAAGTCACCTTCAAGCTGCGCAATCTGCTCTTGTAAAGACTCAACGGAAACTTCAGCCTGCTCGGTTTCAGCTTGAGTTTGCGCTGTATCTTGTTCCGCTTGCTCTTGCTCAAATTTTTGAGCTTGCTCGTTTTGCTCAGTCGCCATTGATTTACTCCGTTTAAATGGGTTCTTAAACATGTACAGTCCTCAGGCCTCAGTATTCACTGCGTTAATGCTGAACTGCCATGGTTGAAGTTCTTGATTACCTAAAGAAATCGGGGCAGGGTGTAAAAATTCAAGCGTCAGTCAAGATTAAATTTAAGATTTATACAAAATTCTGAATAAAACAGCGAGCAGATGGCAGGCTTTTACCGCGATATAGGCGGAGATAAATTGAAGTAAATGATCAAGGAGTCATCTGATCATTGTTGTATACGTCGCTGAATAGACAGTCTGGGCTTTAAAATAAAACATGAATTATTTGAAAATAAATATAAAAAATTGATAATCGTATTTTTGAATAAATTTAATAATTTTAATCTGTTTTAAATATTGGTAAAAAAATTGCATGATACTGACATAGACAGCGACCTTGTTCAGAGGAGAGAGCCGAACTCGGTTGCTGTTGCCTTATTTCAAGTTACTTTTTTCAAGCTGAGTTCCCCCAAGACTCGGCTTTTTTTTGCCTGATTATTTATTAGACATAAAAGCGATTAATATCTAAGCAATAAAGTATTTCTCAATAGATGAACTTTTGATTAATATTTATTCCAGATTCTATCGCTGTAGTTTCTTCTTATTTTGAAATGTGTTTTCGTGGCTTATCTTTTTCTCTAAGATAGGCCTTTTTTTTTGCTAAAATTGAGCATTCTTGCTTTGATCAAGATAAAAATGATGGCTTGGCGGCTTAGTCCGGCCTTCATGCAAAAATACTGCTTTTATCCAATCAGCTTGAGATAAAATTTTCCATTAAAAAAGCCTGCTACAGGCTTTTTTAACAAAGAGTGAAATCAAAGTATTAATCACGGCGATCGCGTGGACGCTGTTGTTGCTGTTGACGTCGATTATCGCTCCAGCGTGGGTTAGATGAACGGTTTTGCTGGGCTTTTCTGGCACGTTGATCGGTGATCCGTTTACGATCCTGCTCCAGGCGGCGTTTATTACGTTCTGTTTCAGCCTGTTTTTGCCGTTGGCTCATCATGTTTTTACGCTGCTGTTCCTGGCGTTGTCGTTCCAGCTGGCTTTTACGTCGGTCCTGTTCTAACTGTCTTTTACGGTCCTGTTCCCAGTTACGACGCTGCACTTCCTGTTTACGTCGATCCAGTTCAATACGTTTACGTTGCTGTTCATATTCCCAGCGTTGCCGATCATAACGACGCTGTTGCTCATAACGACGATCCTGTTCATAGCGGCGATCAGAACGCTGATCATAACGGCCATCGTAGTAGCCACCATCTTCAGGGAAAGCAACACAGCCTACAGCCAAAAATGCAGTCGCCAGAGACAGAGCTATAATTTTGCCAGCCATAGGCATTCTCCCAACTTGAAATAAAAAATATACTGAAGCTCGCAAAACTACGTCAAAAATACCATTTAAACGGTCAATGACATCTTTTATAAATCAGGTTAACGTATTGGATAAAACTATATGTACTTAGATATTAAGACTTATATAAGAATATGGTCACTGAAACGCTAATCGTGTAGAAACTATGAAGAATTAAGAGAATAAGGACTAAAAATAATGACTGTGAATCATCCAGTACTGAAAAGTGTAATCGAAAAAGGGCAAGGCACAGCAGCGCGTATGCTGGATCGCTTACCTGGTATTGCACAAGACGCATTGGTTAAGGCTTTGGACTATCCTCATCACTATCCTGATTTAGACCCCATGGTCAAATGCCTGATGGCGATTCAGCTTAAACAGGGGCATGGCAGCTTTCTGAGTGAAGATGTCGCACAGGCACGGGTGGCGTTTGATGCGCGCATGAAAACAATTCAGGCCAGACCGACTGCTGTGAAAATGGTAGAAGAGCTGCGTCTGCCTTTGCAAAGTGGCAGCATCTTTGCCCGGCATTATCATCCAGCTCCACAAAAGAAGTTGCCGATGGTGATTTTTTATCATGGCGGTGCATTTATGGTGGGCGGTCTGGACAGCCATGATGAATTCTGTCGCTTGCTGGCAGTACATGCCAAAGTACAGGTGTTAAGCGTGGCTTATCCGCTGACGCCAGAATTTAGCCCCTTGCAGATGGTACAGGTTTGTGAAGATGCCCTGGCGTGGGCACATCAGCATAGCAAGCAGCTAAAAGTCTATAAAAACCGGATTGCCTTGGCAGGGGACAGTGCCGGCGGAAATCTGGCTACTGTTGTAGCTCAGCGCAGTGTAGGTAAATCTTATGCCGCACGAGCGCAGCTTTTGCTTTATCCGGCGGTCGACTTTAAAAGTCGCCATCCATCTTTTTATGCCTATAAAGATGGACTGGTACTTTCAGAGCAGGATATTGATCTGGTGACCTTCATGTATGCCCAGACCCATCAGATTGAATTAGATGATCCACTGATTTCACCGACCTATGGTGAATTGCAAAACTTGCCGCCGAGCTATGTGATTACCGCACGTCATGATGTCCTGCATGATGAAGGTTCAATCTATGCGCATAAACTACGTCAGAATGGTGTGAGTGTTCATTATCATGAATATACCGACCAGGCACATGGTTTTATCAACCTGACGCCGATCTCCCGCCGTGCCAAAAAATATGTGATTGAGATCAGCAAAAATTTCCGCAAATTCTGGGACAAAAATAGTTAAATCCAAGGCGTGCATGCAAAAAGGTGTTTCTCATGAAACACCTTTTTTTATAGATAGGTTTTTATCAATTCTTATACTTTGCTGCTGATCTGCGCTTCAGGAAAGATCAGATTGAATTTGGGAACATAAAAGCTTTGCAGCAATTTGGCTTTGGAAAAGTCTGGAAATATATTGTCGATATCTTGCCATTCTACTTGCGAGAGTTTGGAGAGATGACCACGGAATTGTGGGCTGAACTGAAAACGCTGACCTTTCCAGGCTTGCTGAATTTTGAGCATAGAGGCTGGAATATGATGACTATTAATATAGAACTTGCGCGCAGATTTGGTTTTTTTGAGTCGAATCGTCATACGCTGGTTTTGATACTGAATATGACACAATATTTCCTGATTTTTTTCCTGCCATTCAAATTCTGCATGTTCTTTGGGAATACCCCATAAATGCTGGCCGTGTATGACAGATTCATGAGTAGAGACATAAATTTTAGGAATCGAGCTGAGGCGTCGTTTACTAATTAAAGGATGATCTAGAATCAGTAACTCATCATAAGGACCAATTGGTGAAGAATGATAACGCACCAATAACACTTGTACCACGCGACCCAGTGGGGAGGGGGCAATACGGAACTGCTTGGCTTGCTGAATAAAGCCGGGTGTTAGCCAGTAATTCAAAATAAAACCTTCGCCCTGTAAATGCCAAGGCGGAAACTGGTGGATATTTTGCTCCTGTAATAATGCATGGCTCATTCTTATTCTCTTGTCTTTAGTCGGCAGGCAACTGCATTATGAGTTATAAAAGATTAATATACAGTCATTCACAACCATTACTTCTAAGTAGATGAGTTAAAAAATGTTAAAGAAATCATTATATGCGATCGCCCTTACTGCCATCAGTCTGCCAGGTTTTGCTGCCAATACCCTTATTGAGATGAAAACTTCATCGGGAAATATTGAAATTGAGCTCTTTAATGATCAAGCCCCGATCTCGGCAAAGAACTTTGAAAACTATGTAAAGAGCAACTTCTATAAGGACACTATCTTTCACCGGGTCATTCCCGGCTTTATGGTGCAGGGTGGGGGCTTTGATAGCAACATGCAGGAAAAGGCCAATACCCAAGCTCCAATTAAAAATGAATCATCGAATGGTCTGCAAAATAAACGCGGTACTTTAGCGATGGCGCGTACCAATCAGCCGGATTCTGCACGAGCACAATTCTTTGTAAATCTGGTCGATAACGATTTTCTGGATCGTTCTGCCCGAAATGCAGGCTATGCGGTCTTCGGTAAGGTCACTAAAGGTATGGATATTGTCGATCAGATTGCCAAAGTGCCGACTCGAAACTATGGAATGCATCAAAATGTGCCGGTGAAGCCTATCAAGATCAACAGTGTGAACATTAAAGCGCCAGTTGTGAGAAACTAGGTACAGAATAAAACAGAAATATTTAATTCATATTTCTGTTTTAAAAATATGTAGTTATGTGATGTTTTGTATAAATACGAACCAAATTGGTGCATAAAAATAAAACAGTCGTGATTCCTGTGAGTTAAAAGCGCTTGCACCTGTAGGAAATTACCCTATAATGAGCCCATACCGACGAGATAGACGGAAACGAACGAAGCAGATTGCTGAGTTGTTAAGTTTGTCGAAGTCCAGCTTCTAGCACTGACGAGGTGTTAGAAAGATCATTAAGAGATTATGAAGAACAACTTGTGTGGATTTTTACTGGTTGATCGATCGAAATTATTTTCATTGATTGATGGTAGAAATGACTCGAAGTTTATTTGAGAAATATTTGTCAGAAAATTGATGAGCCAAGATTGGTGCCCTTTAGGCACTACTGATTTTAAACTGAAGAGTTTGATCATGGCTCAGATTGAACGCTGGCGGCAGGCTTAACACATGCAAGTCGAGCGGATGAAAGTAGCTTGCTACTGGATTCAGCGGCGGACGGGTGAGTAATGCTTAGGAATCTGCCTATTAGTGGGGGACAACATCTCGAAAGGGATGCTAATACCGCATACGTCCTACGGGAGAAAGCAGGGGATCTTCGGACCTTGCGCTAATAGATGAGCCTAAGTCGGATTAGCTAGTTGGTGGGGTAAAGGCCTACCAAGGCGACGATCTGTAGCGGGTCTGAGAGGATGATCCGCCACACTGGGACTGAGACACGGCCCAGACT
>NZ_VPCG01000051.1:0-13192 GCF_013418355.1 Acinetobacter sp. YH12151
AAGAACGGACTGATCGCTATAAGTCGGAACTGACCGACTCAGGCTCTAGTTACACGTTTGGCAACAAGACATTAACAGAGTGCGAATTAGTCCTTGACTATGTTTGACTACATTTTAAGGAACAGATTCCAATTCGTATTGTGAAGATTCCTGCCGGAGTTTCTCTTAATGCAGAGCGACAAGGCCCTTGTCCTGATACTTATCAGCGCGAGACCTGCTATGGTGGAAAGCTGACATTTAGTGTGAGAAATAACTTAAGTCAGGCAGATTACAGCATGCAGTATACGATTTTTGATGCAGATGAAAAAATGTCTGAAACAGCAACGATCCTGCTACGAAATACGGTAAAAAATGCCAATACGTCATCAAGTGGTGGTGGCTCATTCGGAATTTGGGGACTATTCGGATTATTTGGGCTGGTCGCTTATCGCCGTCTAAGAAAATAAAACCTAATTGGAAAATTCAAAAGCCTCCATTTGGAAGAATGCTGATCAGTTAAGGAGTTTAGAAATAGACGCTTTAACTTTTTAGTGGTTCACGATGGAGTCTTAAGGTTTTAAATCAAATATTTGTCATATCATTTGTGACTTTGGTTTTACCCAAATGAGAAGCGGAGTTTCACAAGGAAGGCATCTTGCGGAGTAATACACCTCATGCATCCAACAGTTGCGGATGACTTTTCCACCTGGCAAATATGATCATGAATTTAAAAAAGAAAATGCCAGTCAATTGCTTAACTGACTGGCATTATCCATTTAGAGGCTTTTTATATGGGTCGCTTAATGCGAGCTAGAGGGTGGTTGAGTCGTTTGCTGGTATTTGAGAATGTACTCTTCCCGAATGGCAAGTCGTTCTTCAGGTTTGGCGTTTTGCATGCGTAAGCCAAGTTCTCGACGTTCCTGACTGCTCATCATTTGCCAAGTCTCACGCATTCTTTGTTTTTCAACCTCAGGAAGCTGGGTAAACCAGTCCATACGCTGCTGTAAGCTGACGCTCTGCTGTTCTGGAATTTCCTTAAGAGACTGATAGCGTTTAATAAGTGCCAACTGTTCGGAATCAGAAAGACTATCCCAGGTATCGGAAATCTGAGTATTTGCATCTTTAGAAAAGATCCAAAAACGTTCAAATCCTGCAAAACTGGTTTGCAGAAAACTGAATGCACAAAAAGCAATTGCCAATCTTTTAGCTGCCATGTGGAACTTTGTCCTCACCTAGAACCATTAGCATTTCTAAATCTTCAAGCATTTGTGGGGACAGTTTCGGTACTGACACCATTTGGGTTTGCGGCTCATTGTGGCTAGAAATATTGGGTAATACTACAACACCTGCAATTGCTGCTGCCAAGGCAAAACCTGACATTTTTAAAAATGCAAAACGTGAATGTTTAGAATCCTGAATTTCTTCAAGAACATGGTGCATGACAACAGGTTTGTGTTTATGTTGTTGTGCCAGTCCATCGAGTTTGGAAGTTACTTGTTTTAAGAAATCATCTTGATTCATTCGGATGACCCTCCCAGATATGGATTTAAATGTGCCAAAGAGGTACGTAAGCCTTGAATAGCACGGTGATAATGAGTTTTTACACTGCCTTCTGAGCAGTCCATAATTTGTGCGGTGGTATGCGTATCAAATCCTTCCCAAGCTCTCAGCATAAATGCCTGCTGCTGACGTACAGGTAGTTTGGCAATGGCTTCCTGGATTTCTTTAGCTGTCACTGCCTGATCCAGAAAGTCCAAAGGCGTCGGTGTAGCTTCGTCCACGATATCCTCAAGTTCAATTTCGTCATCATCCAGACTGACTTTCTTAAAAAATGAAAACATCTGACCACGCCGTGCTTCTTTACGACGCCAATCCTGTAATTTGTTGTTCAGAATTGTATAAAATAGGGGATACCATTCTTCAGTACTTTTTTCCGCATAGGATTTATGTAAGGAAATGAAAGCTTCCTGAACCAGATCCATGGCAATACCATGATGACCTTGAGTTGCACTTTCCATCATCACCAAGGCGCGTCCAGTCACATCTTGCATAAAATTCTTCAGACGTGCTTCAGCCGTACTCTTCAGAATACTTACATCGTGTGATTGCAACTGTTTTGGTGCTAAATCCATAGAGATGGAAAATCCTGTCATTGGACACCCACCATGATTCCCAAGTTCATAATCATATAACGTTGGGAATCATGGTTTGGTTGACAATTAAGTTTATTATTTTTGTAGTGTAATCTATTTTATAAACGGGCAGGGCCGAATTAAAACACTGTAACCTAAATCCCTAATTAGATACGTTGACGTACCATTTCAAAGAAACAGATCGATCCTGCAATCGCAACATTTAAGGATTCCTGACCACCTGGCTGCGGAATACTGACAGCTTCTGCATGTTGCATTGCATAATCAGAAACGCCTTGACCTTCATTGCCCAAGATCCATACGCAAGGTTTACCTAAATCTTTTGAGTACAGACTTTCGGCACGATGTGAGCTGGTGACGTATACAGGAATTTGAAATTGCTCAAGAATTTGTTCAAGTGCAATATTTTCAAAAGTTTGCAGCGTGAAGTGCGCGCCCATACCGGCACGTAATACTCGTGGTGACCAGAGTGAGGCAGAACCTTTGGTGCAGACAATCTGTTCAATACCGGCTGCTGCTGCAGAGCGAAGCAGGGTACCAACATTACCCGGATCCTGTACATTTTCCAGAATTAAAGTGTCGGCTTTAAAATCCAGTGCATAATTTGCTGTCGGTAAAGTGACCACAGCTAAACAGGCTAAAGACGTTCCTAAGGTGCTTAAATCTTTGTATAAAGATTCGCTTAAAACAAAGACCATCCCTGTGTATTTTGCGAGAATTTTCTCGAAATCAGGATGCGAAAGTGCATGTTCAGTGGTAAAAATCGAATCAATTTTACGGTTTTCATGCAGCCAGGCGAGAGACAGATGCGTGCCTTCCAGCACAGTTTGCCCCTGTTTTTTACGATAGGTGTTTTGTTCAATCAAACCACGTAAGTGTTTAATTTTTGGATTGTCTTTTGAATCAAGAAAAAAAGTTGGCATGGGAGATATAATCCACGGTAGCCGATTCAATATCGGCTACCGCTATAAAAAATTAGTTATGATAGCTGGTCACAAGATCAACTTCGTTTTTAGAACCGATAATCACTGGCACACGTTGATGTAGATCGGTTGGTTCTATCTCCAGAATACGGACACGGCCTGTGGTGGATGCGCCGCCAGCCTGCTCCATGAGCATACTCATTGGGTTGGCTTCATACATTAAACGCAGACGACCAGCTTTAGCCGGATCTTTAAAGTCGTATGGATACATGAAGATACCGCTACGACAAAGAATACGGTGAATATCGCCCACCATACAGGCAACCCAGCGCATATTGAAGTCTTTTTCACGAGGGCCGGTTTTGCCTGCTAATAATTCATCGATATAACGTTGTACTGGTGCTTCCCAGTGGCGTTGATTCGAGGCATTGATCGCATATTCTTTGGTATCTGCAGCGACTTGAATCGCTTCAGAAGTTAGCAGGAATTCTTGAGTTTCCGGGTCAAAGGTAAAGAATACTACGCCTGCACCGACAGTCAATGCCATCATGGTCGATGGACCATACAGTACATAACCTGCAGCCACTTGATTGACACCGGCTTGCATAAAGTCTTCGGCCTGAGTCACGGCATTTTTCGCAGGAAGAATCGAGAAAATCGTACCCACACACATATTGATGTCGATATTACTTGAACCATCGAGTGGGTCGAACAAGACCAGAAATTGACCATTTTCTTGTGCAGAGGTGAATTCATCCAGTTCTTCTGAGGCCAAACCACCGACATTCGGGTGTTGCTGTAAAGCATCAATCAGATAATCATTGGAAATGACATCCAGTTTCTTTTGCTCTTCGCCTTGAACATTTTCATGCTGTGCACTTCCCAATACACCCGCTAAAGCACCTTTTTGCAGCAACAGATCGATGTCCTTGCAAGTGTTTGCAATCGTTTCAATAACTTGTGCAAGTTCAGGTGTGAGATTCCCGCTTTGTTGCTGTAAAAACTGGGATAGGGTGCGGTATGACATAAGGGAAAACTCCAAGACTTAAATCGGGAAAAAATGATCAAAACGATATGCGGCTATATTTTAGATGAGAACGTACTAAAAGAAAAATCAAACTGGATTATTTGTATCGATTTTGCCCTTGCAACTCCTGTGGAAAGTGCTATGTTGAATGCAAGGGAAAATTGAGAATAGGAGCACAGATATGACAACATTAAAGTTTGATGCGACTCCAACGCCAAGTGAAGGCATTACTTTAGATGATATCTCTGAAGACAAGATGAAAGAAGCCTGGCGGGATTATGAAGCAAAACCAGAGTACAAACAATTCAATAAACACGACCTGATTGAATCGATGCAAGCAGTTGAACCAGGCCAGACCGTAGAATAAACAGATTTGTTCATTCAACCCAATAAAAAGCACTCAATCATGAGTGCTTTTTATTTGATACGCCAGCATTGAAAGTTATTTTAACAATGGTGGTACCGCTTCATAATTAATTTCAACACGGCGGTTTTCTTTCCAGGCATTTTCATCATGACCTGGATTGATTGGCATTTCCTTACCATAGCTGACGGCTTCTAATTGAGCAGCATTTACACCAGTAGTCACCAGGAAGCTTTCAACAGCTTTGGCACGACGCTCACCAAGCGCCATGTTGTATTCACGGGTACCACGTTCATCGGTGTGACCGGTGAGTGCGACACGTGAATTGGCATTGGCCATCAGGAACTGTGCATGTGCTTGTAGTGTACGAAGATCTTCATTGCTGAGTTCAGTACTGTCATAGTCAAAATGTACGACACGTTTTGCCAAGAAAGCCTTGTTTTCCGCAGTGACACCCTTTGCCGATGCACCCGCCATGTTTTGTGCATTTAATGCAGCATCTTCACTCAGACCTTGCGTATCCACTGTGGTTGAGCTGGTTGTATCTAAACCGCCGGTTTGAACTTCAGCGGCAGGTTTACGGCTCGCACAACCTGTCATGACGACAGCTGCTGCTAAAAGTGGTAAGGCAAATAATTTTACTTTGTTCATCTTTATCTCCATGAAGTTTGATTATGGGGTAAAAGGTTTATACAGATACCAATGTTATTTTGGTGCCCAAGCCGGTTCACGGACTTCGCCCGTTTCACTTGGCAAGTTCATACGGAAACGACCATCTAGTGACATGATCGACAGAAGTCCGCGCGCGCCTTCACGTGTGGCATACACCACCATCTGGCCATTTGGCGAGAAACTTGGTGATTCGTCTAGAGTTGTTGGCGTCAGAATATTATTTACACCAGAGTTCATGTCTTGAACGGCAACCCGATAGTTACTGCCGCTTGGACGATGAACCAATGCAAGTTTCTTGCCATCTGCGCTCAGCGTACCACGTGCATTAAATGCACCACGGAAGGTCAGACGTTTATTGCTACTTGAAGCGAGATCATGGCGATAAATCTGTGGAGATCCACCACGATCAGAAGTAAAGATAAAGGATTTTCCATCTGGAGCATAACGTGCTTCGGTATCGATCGCACTGTCATTGGTCATACGTTGTAATTGACGTGTTTCCAGATTCATCTGATAGATTTCCGGATTGCCATGCATGGATGCAGTAAACAGCATGCTCTTGCCATCTGGAGAGAAACTTGGTGCGCCATTTAAGCCACGGAAACTGGCCAGTTTTTCGCGTTGTCCTGTGGCCAGATCCTGTACATAAATTGCCGGACGTTTGGTTTCAAACGAGACATAAGCAATTTTTTTGGCATCCGGTGTCCAGGCTGGAGAAAGAATCGGATCACGCGAAGTCAAAATGGTTTTTGGCTGTTCGCCATCGGTATCAGCAATTTGCAAGGTATAACGTTGTTCTGGTGTTGCTGGATTACGCAGTACATAAGCAATACGTCCAGTAAAATCACCTGGAATGCCAGTTAATGCCTGATAGATGGCATCACTGATCATATGCGCTGCCTGACGGGTACGTGAGGCTGGAACAGTTAGTAATTCATTTAATAGATATTGTTTTTTTTCGATATCGTATAACTGATACTGGATTTCAAAAGAACCATCCGCTGTGGTTTTTGATGAACCGGTCACGACATAGGGAACGCCAGCGGATGCCCAAGCTTCTGCATTCGGATTATTTAATGTGGCAGTCGCAGGCAGGTTTTTTGAAGCACTGGTAAATCTGCCTGAACGATTCAAGTCATTTTCAACAATAGGATAGATGCTCTGATCCTGACTGAATGGCACAATGGCGATTTTAGGTGCTGCCTCAGGTGCCTTGGTAATTTCCAGATGCAACTGGGCATAAGACTGAGTTGCCAATACAGGACTTAAAGCGCCAATGATTGCGAGGCAGAGTAGGTGTTTGCGAGTCTTTTCCATCATTCGTTATTTACTCAAATCAACGGATTTATTGTATAGGTAGCTTGGGCTACATCATCGCATGGATTTAATAGAATAAAACCAGGATTTTATGACCAAACTGTTATGACACTGTGAAAAATGAATATTATTTAATCATATTAAAGTGAAGTTTAGCTGAAAAAACCAAGCCATCACCTCAATAATGTGTGATGGCTTGGTTTTTATTGTGCGGTAAAGGTTGATGTAAAACTTCGTGCTTCTCGACGTGCATCTGGATCTGAAGGCATCGGATAAGGCGCAGCAGCCCGCACCGCAGCTTCTACGCTGGCTTTCATGTCTGCATCACTTGAGTTCACGATGACAGAAACCACACCGCCATTGTCATTCAAGGTCACACGAGCAGTAGCGCGCTGACCTGACGATCCCACTGGGGTATCCCAAGCACGTTTAATTTTATTTTCGAAATCACGTTTTGCAGTAGACGCAATCCGTTTTGATTCTGCTTTTTTCTGAGCAGCTTCTTCAGCGGCCTGTTTGGCTGCTGAAGCCTTGGCATCTGCCTCAGCTTTGGCCTTTGCAGCAGCATCGTTTTTGGCTTTTGCATCGGCATCCGCCTTACGTTTTGCATCCGCCTCAGCTTTGGCCTTTGCAGCAGCATCGTTTTTGGCTTTTGCATCGGCATCCGCCTTACGTTTTGCATCCGCCTCAGCTTTGGCCTTTGCAGCAGCATCGTTTTTGGCTTTTGCATCGGCATCCGCCTTACGTTTTGCATCCGCCTCAGCTTTTGCTTTAGCTGTCGCCTCTGCTTTGGCTTTTGCATCCGCATCAGCTTTACGTTTCGCCTCCGCATCTGCCTTACGTTTTGCATCCGCGTCAGTTTTTGCTTTAGCTGCCGCCTCAGCTTTGGCTTTTGCATCGGTATCAGCTTTACGTTTCGCATCTGCCTCTGCTTTGGCTTTCGCAGCGTCATCGGCTTTTTGTTTGGCGGCCAAATCCGCTTTTTTCTGAGCATCTAATTTGGCTTTCTGTGCAGCATCCGCTTTACGCTGTGCATCTGCTTCAGCCTGACGAGCAGCTTCGGCATTTGCCTTGGATTTTTGTGCTGCCTCCGCTTTCGCTCTGGCTGCTGCCTGTTCGGCAGCTTCGGCACGTTTCGCTGCTTCAGCAGCTTGTTGTACAGCCTTGGCTTGCGCTACCTCTTTGAGTTCCTGCTGGGCTTTTTGTGTATCCACTTTCGGTGCAGGCGGAGCAGCAGGTGTGGCAGGCGCCGCTGTCGGAATGACTGGCGCAGGCTCAGGACTAGGTTCAGCTGTTTGAGTAATTTCTTCTGCGACATTTTCATGTGCAGTTTCCTCAAACGGCGTTTCTTCTCGGGTGACCGGTTTGAGGTCCTCAGGTTTGATCAGGACCGTTTTAATCTGCTTCGGCGGTTCAGGTGGTTTACTCATGCCAAGATAAAGTAAACCCACCAAAGCCACGGCATGGATTCCTAAGGTGAATCCAATCGCGATGGCTTTTTTCTGAAATGGTGGCTTTTTATAATCTTTCATACATTATTCTAATGGCTGGGTCAGTAAACCGACCTGAGATAAACCGGCATCCTGCAGGCTGGACATCAAGGCCATGACATCGCCATAAGGACGGGTATTGTGGCCATTGATCACGACATTCAGCACTTTATTGTCATTTTGTGCCTGTGTTTGCGCTTCAACAAGGGCAGCAGTCAATTCATCCAGCGTAACTGGGCCAGTGGCCTGATTTTTATGTTCTAAATAATAGGAACCATCTTCTTTCAGGGTGACAATGGTCGGTGCATCTTTAGATTCAATCGGTAGCCCATTGGCCTGAGGTAGGTCGACCTTTATGCCACTGGTGATCATGGGTGCGGTGACCATAAAGATCACCAGAAGCACCAGCATCACATCAATATAAGGTACGACATTCATGTCACTTTTCAGTGGCTTTTTAATACGCTGAAAGCGTCCTGAACCTTGAATCGCCATTAGTCTTTGTCCTGAGTTATGCCCACGGACTGACGTTGTAGCAGTGCCACCATTTCTTCGGCAAACAGGGCACGATCAGAGTAAACGGTTTCACCTTTGGCCGTGAAATGGTTAAAGGCCAACACCGCTGGAATAGCTGCGAACAGGCCAATGGCAGTTGCAATCAGGGCTTCAGCAATACCTGGTGCAACCGTCGCCAGCGTCACCTGATCGACATCTGCCAGACCAATGAAGGCATTCATGATGCCCCAGACAGTACCGAACAGACCGACATAAGGTGCAACCGAACCAATACTGGCCAAAGCACCGAGTCCTTGCTCCAGATGACCTTGATCACGGCTCAGGCCGACACGCAGAATACGCTCTGTTCCTTCAATCGACTGGGCAGTCGGTGCATGGCGTTTTTTCAGTTTCAGGAACTCACCCAGACCCTGATAGAAAATATCTTCAAGGCCAGTGCGTTTAGAGTTGAGCTGGGCATTGTTATACAGGGTATTCAGTTCAGCGCCAGACCAGAAGATTTTCTGGAAATGTTCATCATCGGCCTGGGCTTTTTTATAACTCATATAGAGTCTGGCAATCAGATACCAGCTATATATTGAGGCTAACAGAAGAGAAAGCATCACCAGTTGTACGACAGGGCTTGCTTGTAAAATAAGATCTGAAACTTGAAGAGATGATTCTAACTGAGTCGCCATAGTTGTTACGTGTGCCAATAAATTTTTTAGTCTTGTTCCAATTCTTTTTGAATTAGTTCGCGTATTTCATCCGGGAGTCGACGTGGTCGCATCTCTGCACTGATACATGCCAACTCAACCTCACCCGATGCAAGCATGATTTCACCACGATAAATATTTTGTTGCAATACAAATGATGAAGCTTTACATGAAATCACACGTGCAGTAACAGTAATTAAATCATCCATCAGGATGGGGCGCATATATTTGACATTAATTTTGTGTACCACAAAATTATATTCTGCCTGTTGCCAGTAATGACTGACTCCGGCAGCACGCAACCATTCGGTACGGGTGCGTTCCATATAGCGAATGTGGTTAGCATGGTAGACAATACCACCTAGATCAGTATCTTCAATATATACGCGGATATTGAATTCAAAATGATTCGCCATAGTTTTGTTCCATGCAGATGTTCGAAATTTTTGCTTGTTTTTTGGAGAGAGGAAAATCCTTGAATTTGCCGGATTCCTGTCCAAAGTCAAGCAATTTAGCGGGACAAAGTTTAGCATTTTGAGTTTTGAGACCAATGGCACAAGATGTCAAATCTGGCTAGAAATAGTCAAGAGGAAGCGCAGAGCACCTGATAGCTCATTTATAAAACAGCAGAAGATGATGAAATGCGCGAGCTCATCAACTCGCGCATTTTTATAGCAGGCAATTAACCTTTATTGTTCTGTTTCCAGTTGGCCTGAACCTGTTCAGCCACTTTTGGATAATCCAGAATAAAGCGCACATGACTTTCGACACCGGTTTTTAAGGTCGCATCATCGACAATAAAGTTCGGATTATGGTTTGGCGCGGCTTTAGCCGGATCCTGATCGGCCGGCGTGGCACCGACAAAGACAAACAGGGATGGCATGAGCTGGCCATAGTAAGCAAAGTCTTCACTCGCACTGGCATTATTATCCAAGACATGCAATTTATCTTCACCATGGACTTTGGCTAGGGTCGGTTGCATCAGTTTGGTCAAAGTTTTGTCATTGGTGGTAACCGGGGCATAAGGCGCAATTTCGACTTTCACCTTGACATCGTTGGCTGCTGCATTGTGTTCTAGCATCTTCGGTAAGTCTTTTAAAATGCCCTGACGAACGTCTTCGCTATTGGAGCGAATAGTCCCGACCATATTGACCTGATCTGGAATCACGTTACCGGTGGTGCCGCCCTGAATGCTACCAATACTGACCACGCCCATTCCTTTGGTCAGATCCGCTTTACGGCTGATCAAACTTTGCAGATTGGTGACCATCTGGGCAGAGGTATAAATTGGATCTTTTCCTGCCCAAGGCATCGAACCATGAACCTGACTTCCATTGACCTGGATGCGTAAATGATCGGCACTGTTTAAAATGGCACCATCTTTGTAGAAGATATTGCCACTTGGCATACCGGCCATGACATGCATACCGAAAATGACTTCAGGTTTTGGATTTTTCAGGGCGCCGTCCGCAATCATTTTACGCGAACCAATCTGATCGCCTTGGGTAAAGTTATCAATATCTGCACCACCTTCTTCGGCTGGCTGGAACACAAATACCACCGTTCCTGCAATTTTATCTTTGTTGGCGGCCAGAACTTTGGCTGCACCCAGTAACATGGCGGTATGCGCATCATGACCACAGGCATGCATCACATAAGATTCTTTGCCCTGATAAATGGCTTTTTGTTTGCTGGCGAATGATACCGGTGCAGTTTCCTTAATTGGTAATGCATCCATATCTGCATGCAATGCCATGACCGGGCCGGGTTTACCACCTTTTAGTACACCGATCACACCCGTTTTGGCATAACCTTTTCGTACTTCAATCCCATAGGATTTTAATTCTTTTTGAACCAGTTCCGAGGTTTTGAATTCCATATTGCCCAGTTCAGGATGCTGGTGGATATGTTGGCGTAATTTGATGGTGTGTGCTTCAGCAGCTTGTACAGAATCATCAATCCAGTCGGCCAGGCTGAGCTGGCTACAGAAAAGAAGAGGGAGACAAAGGGATATCTGCTTATACATGTTCATACTTCGGGAGAACCTTAAGAATTTTAAATGGTTAAAGAGATTCTTTAGGATGGCATACTGATCTAATTTCGACCAAAACTCTCTAAGTATTTTTTGATACCTTAAAGGTATTCTGGGTGTTAATATCTGTTCTCAAAGAGCTTTATTTGTTCTTTTACATTGTAAAAATATGTATCTAAATTGATTGTTTATATTTATAAGGTATGAAAATCATAAAAATTTCAGGCTGAAAAGGGATAAAAACGATCACATCTATATCAACAACTCGGATGAAGTGAAGATTTTTTAAACTTCTTAAACTTATTTTGGCACTTAGATTGCATTCACTCTTCCGTAATATTTTTTATGATGGAAATTGAACACATGTTAAAACCTTTGGCTTTATCTCTGGCAGTGGCTTCAAGCTTAAGTTTTATTTCAACAAGCATATGGGCTGAAGACTTTAAAATACTGAAACAGCTGGAAAATAAACCGACATTACTCAAAAGTGGTGAATATAAAGGTCATTATTATGTGCCGAGTACCTTGAATACGATTACGTGGGGTTATCTGCCAAATAAAGATGCAAAACCTGTTTTGACTGTACCTTCAGGTAGCACAGTTACTTTCGATACAGTTTCGCATGAAGGGCTGCTGGAAGATCAAGGCCGCAATGCAGAGAAATATTTCACATCAAAAGGCGTCAAGCCTGAGCATGTATTGGATGAAGCCAAGCTGATCACGAATTCCAAATTGAAACATGATTTCCATAAAGATGGACCACACATTATTACCGGGCCTGTCTATGTAGAAGGGGCAATGCCGGGCGATATTCTAAAGGTGGAGATTTTAAAAGTTGAACCGCGTGTGCCTTATGGCGTGATTTCAAACCGTCATGGCAAAGGCACCTTACCCGAATTCCCGAAACGTCAGAAACATGAGCATGCATCTCCAGCCAATCCTGATGCTTATGGCAACGTGTCCATTTTTACCCCAATTGAGAAAAATGCGGATGGTGTATGGGAAGGCGTTTTAAAAACTGAATCTGGTAAAGCGATTCGTTTCCCGCTGAATCCGTTTATGGGCACGATGGGCGTTGCACCAAATACCAGTGAGCCTGTGCACTCTGTGCCACCATCATTTTATGGCGGGAATATCGACATCAATGAATTAGGTGCAGGCGCAACGGCTTATTATCCTGTACAGGTGCCAGGTGCGTTGTTCTATACAGGTGATAGTCACTTTGTACAAGGTGATGGCGAGGTGGCTTTAACTGCCTTGGAAGGTTCGGCACGTGCGACTTTAAAATTCACTTTACTTAAATCTGGAAAAGACAAAATTCCGGGTGCAGAGATTAAACAGCCACTGGCTGAAAATGCTGAATTCTGGATCACGCCGGGTCTGGATGAAGACTTGGACGAAGCCATGCGTAAATCCACCCGTGAAGCGATTCGTTTTTTGGTCAATGAATATGGCATTTCTGAAGAAATTGCCTATGCCTACTTAAGTGCTGCCACTGACTTTGAAGTGTCACAAGTGGTCGATCGAACCAAGGGTATTCATGCGATGATTCGTAAAGCGGACTTTAAGGAGTTTAAGAAAGAAGAGAAATAATTTCTTTATATAGTTTTTTGTTTTGTGCTTTTACCAACTGATTCAGGCATGGTCAGTTGGCTTTTTCTTTTGTAGTGCTTTGAAACTGTTTAGAATGGAGTGAAAAATAGTTGATTTAAAATAAGAAAGGGGATGTCGTGGCGCTAGAAGAACAACAGGCTTTGGTGTTAGAGCGATCGAAAGAACAAAAATTATACTTAGATGTACAACATTCAACTGATTGGGTTGTTGTAATCAGTGTTATAGCGTCCGCAATTATCAGCTTTATTGGATTTTTAATTACTATATACGTTGTAAAAAAATCGGTGGTGTTTCAAAAAGTATGCTGAAAAAAACAATATGGCTTTTGATAAAATAGAGGTATGAAAATAACGCTACAAATCAAATGTCCTACCTGTCTAAGTAACAATATAAAGAGAAATGGCATCAAA